>JBJEYK010000334.1:0-14568 GCA_051886775.1 Candidatus Ventricola sp.
TACGGTACACAAAAATTTCACAAACGGAGGGAGAAACAGATGAAAAACTGGAAAATCCTGGTCTGCGGCCTGCTGGCCGCCGCAACGCTGTGCGGCGCCTCTGCGCTGGCAGAGCGCTACACGCCGGGCGCCTACCGTGCGAGCGCCGAGGGCAAGATCGGCCCGGTGACGGTGGAGGTCGTGTTTACGGAGGATGCGATCGACAGCGTGGCCGTCGTGGAGCACACGGAGACGGAGAGCATCGCGGCGGGCGCCATCGAGCGTGTGCCCAAGGCCATTGTGGATGCGCAGTCCCTGAATGTCGACTCGGTCAGCGGCGCGACGATCACCAGCGACGCGATTGTCGCGGCTGTCGCCGATTGTGTGGCGCAGGCCGGCGGAGACGCACAGGCGCTGATGGCGAAGGAAGCGGTCAGCTATGAAAAGAAGCTGACGGACGGCACCTATACCGCCAGCGCGCACGGCCATCACAGCGATGTGCATGTGACGGTCACCGTGGCGGACAACGCCATCACCGCGGTGGAAATCGGCGAGCAGAACGAGACGGTGAATATCTCGGACGCGGCCTATGCGCGCATCCCGGCGGCCATCGTGGCGAATCAGTCCATCGGCGTGGATACCGTCGCCGGCGCGACCTACACCAGCCAGGCGGTCATCAACGCCGTGGCGGACTGCCTCGTGCAGGCCGGCGGGGAGAACGCCGTGATAGCCTTCGGTACGAAGGTGCAGGCGGAGCCATGGTCCCAGGAAGAAAAGACGGAGACGTACGATGTGGTCGTCGTCGGCTCCGGCATTGCCGGTGTCGCCGCCGCGCTCTCCGCGCAGGAGAACGGCGCGAGCGTCGCGCTGCTGGAGAAGCTGCCCTATGTCGGCGGCATCAGCCAGACGGCGGGCGGCGGCCTGGTCTATCCCGGCGATGACGGCGCGGACAGGGAGGGTATTGTCAACTACCTGCTCAATCGTACCATCGGCAATCAGAAGGGCCTGATGCACACGCCCAATGCCCAGGTCAGCGAGGCGTGCATCCGTGCGCTGGTGGATAACGGCTACGATGCGCTCAAGTGGATGGAATCCTTTGACGTGGGCATGATGTTCCTGAGCAACTGCGGCGTGATTCACTACAACGAGATGCTGGAGGACGGCTCCTTGCAGACCAAGTCCAGCGTGCAGAGCTGCGCCGTGTGGATCGAGGGCGGCCAGGCCTATCCCAACGTCGGCGCGCTGGTCATGACCAAGCTGGTCAAGGCCTTCACCGACAAGGGCGGCGCGCTCTATCTGGAGACGCCGGCCACGAGCCTCGTGACGGACGAGAGCGGCGCGGTCGTCGGCGTGAAGGCCGATGGCAGGGATGGCCGCTACACCTTTAACGCAAAGGCTGTGATCCTGTGCGCGGGCGGCTTCGGCGCAAGCGAGGAGATGATCGCGGAGTATGCCCCGGCGTATATCGGCGAGGTCAACACGACGCTGGTGAGCAATACCGGCGACGGCATCCGCATGGCCAGGGACATCGGCGCGGCGGTGTATACCGATGCGTACATGATGGGCGGCTCCGCGCAGTCCATTGTGACCGACCACGACATGATGGCGCCCTACAACGATGCGGAAACGCCGAAGTCCGCGGTTTACGTCAACCCGCAAGGCATCCGCGTCAACAGCGAGGATCCCGAGTCCTACAGCAACAGCACGCTGCACATCAACCCGGACAGCCGCGACTACTACTGGGTCATCATCAACGAGGAGACGGCGGGCCAGAGCAAGTACCTGCAGCTGCTGAAGAGCGAGCTGGCCGCGGGCAACGAGCGCTTCTTCAAGGCCGACGACCTGGTCAGCCTGGCCAAGCAGATCCGCATGGTGCCCAACACGCTGATCTACACGATGGACAACTACAACCGCCTGTGCGAGCAGGGAGAGGACACCGACCTGTACAAGAGCCCGGACTATCTGCACGCGATGACCGAAGGCCCGTGGTACGCCGTGAAGGCCTACATGCAGTACTTCGGTACGGTCGGCGGCGTGGTGACGGACGAGCATGCCGCCGTCCTCAACGAGGCGGGCGAGCCGATCCCCGGCCTCTATGCGGCGGGCGAGAACTCCAACCATGGCGTGTTTGCGCGCTGCTACAGCGGCGGCGAATCGCTGACCGAGGCGTGGACGTTCGGCCGGATCGCCGGACGTGAGGCAGCCAAGCAGTAAGGACAAAAGGCGAGGAAGGCTTCCTTCCCCGCCTTCTTCCCATGTATAATGAAGTTCAGGAGGCCCTATGAACGAGAAGAAAACCGCCCTGATCACCGGCTCCACCGGGGGCTTTGGCAGTTGTCTTGCGCAGATTCACGCCCAGCGCGGCGGCAACCTGATTCTGGTTGGACGCAGCGCACAGCGCCTTGACGCGCAGAAGAAGGAGCTGGAAGAAGCGTATGGCGTGCGCGTGCAGACGATCACCGCCGACCTTGTGCGCAGCGACGCCGCGCAGCACATCTACGACACCTGCAAGGCAAACGGCTGGCAGGTGGACGTGCTCATCAACAACGCGGGCTTCGGCGGGCAGGGAGACTTCACCCGCGAGCGCACGATGGAGCAGGACCTTTCGATGATCGCGGTGAACGTGGAGGCGCCCACTCGCCTGTGCAAGCTGTTTCTGCCGGATTTTGTGGCGCGCGGCGCGGGGCGGGTGCTGAACGTCTCCTCCACCGCGGCGACGATGCCCGGCCCGCTGCAGGCCTGCTACTACGCGACCAAGGCGTATGTCACCAGCTGGTCGAACGCCCTCTGGCGGGAGCTGCGCGGCACCGGCGTGACGGTCACCTGCCTGATGCCAGCGCGATGGAGACGGGCTTTGCCGAGGCGGCCGACATGTCGGATACGAAGCTGTTTGCGCATCCGGTCGATCCCATGCCCGTGGCGAGAGCCGGATACGAGGGGATGCTTCGCGGGAGGATGAACGTGACCGCCGGGCTGCCCGGCTGGCAGAAGCCCATGATGGCGCTTGCGCCGCTCTTCCCGAAAAGGCTCATGCTGGACTTCGTATATAGCCAGCAGAAGGCCGGAAGCGCGAAGAAATAAACGCCTGAGCGGGAGGCGTCTGCTTTGAACAATACGCCCCGGAGCATCGCGGACGCCCTGATGCGCCTGCTGGAAACGAAGCCGTATGACAAGGTGTCCATCCACAGCATACTCCTTGCGCAGACCATATTGTGAAGGTGTCTGCATTCTGCGGCATCTGTACAGATTCTGCCTCCTCACGAGTCTCATGAACGCCATGAAAGCGGGCTGTGCCCGCTCCCACCTCCGAACAGCTTTGCAGAATCAAGCCGTTCAGTGCTCGCTGCACGTTTTTTCGCGCGATTTCCTATTGGATGAATGGCGGGCCGTGCCCGCTGCACGATGCCTTTTCCCATCGTTTGAAAAAAGTGCGCCCGACAATCCGCGATGATCGAGCGCACCCGACCTCTTCTGCGGCCCTATGGATGCTGTCGCTCAGCGCCGCGCCTTCAGATACTGCGCGACATGGTGCGCGATCTCCTTGACAGATTCCGATCCCGTGTTGATGCACAGATCGTAATTCGCCTTGTCGCCCCACTTCTGGTCGGTACAATAGCCATAGTAGCTGGCACGGTGCCTGTCCACCTCCTGAATGTGCTCGCACGGAAGTAGAACCTGGGCACGCGTTCGTTTTCTCTGACCGGTTGCCCCGGCGGCCTGCATGCATGGATGCGCAAAAAGAATACATGTATGCAAAAGCCTGCCAAGACGCTCCGATCAATGCTTGTGGTAAAAATTCCATATTATATGATGCGTGTCAGGGCATATTGAACAAATATTTTGCTGATAATGGTATTGACAAGCACCTGCGTATGGACTATCATTGAAGCATGTATACGAAATATTTGGCAGGAACGACGTCGGCCTGAGCGAGATGGGCAACTGCGGCCTGCTTGTCACCCGCGGCGTCTGCTTCGCCATCACCAGCAATATTGGGGCGCCGCGCATGCGCGACGAGAAAAAGCTGGAGGAAATGGGGTTTGAGATCCACGCTCCGACCTGGTATGAGACGGCCTTTGAGGGGGAGCTCCTCCGCCGGCTGACAAAGGGCGGCCCGATCGGCTACGCCGGAAGGGATTACCGCGTGGACTTTGGCACGCCCGGTACGAGAATCAGGCGTTCCGCTGGATTCCTCCATCATCGGGCCAAGAGCGAGGACACCATCATCTCGACCGCAAAGGGCATCATCCCTGTCAGCCAGCCGGTTATCGCGCCGAAGATCACTCTGGAGGTCTGCGGTCAGACCTTTGTCCGTCCGGATATCTGGCAGGCCTGAGAACTGAAGAAAAGAGGAAACAGCTATGGAAAGAATTCGTGTGGCGATCATCGGCACCGGCGCGGTGTCCGCCGTTCACGCACAGGGATATCTGGCTCTGGAGGAATGTGAGCTTCGCGTCCTGTGCGATACCAATCAGGGCAAGGCCGAAAAGCTGGCTGCCTCTCTGGACAAGCAGGTTGAGCTCTGTTCAGATTATCACGAGCTTCTCACCCGCGACGACATCGACGCGGTGTCTGTCTGCCTGCCGCCCGCGCTTCACTGCAAGGTGGCCTGTGACTTCTTGAACGCGGGCAAGCATGTCCTGGTGGAAAAGCCGATGGCGCCCTCCCTGGAGGAGTGCGATCAGATGATCGACGCGGCAAAGGCTAACGGAAAGCTGCTTGCGGTTGTCTCCAACAACCGCTTTAAGACGCCCGCAATGAAGGTCAAGCAGATGCTCGATGAGGAAACGGGCGGAAAGCTGCTGTATACCACGGTGAATTCCATCTGGTGGCGGGGCGGCAACTATTACGACCTCTCATGGCGCGGCACCTGGGAGAAGGAGTGCGGCGGCTGCACCACCAGCCATGCCGTGCATCACATTGATCTGATGCAGTGGATGCTGGGCATGCCGCAGACTGTTACGGCTGTCATCGGCAATGTCGGCCACGACAATTCCGAATGCGAGGACTACGCCGTCGCCGTGTTCACCTATCCGGGCATGGTAGCGCAGCTGTCCACCAACATCGTCTCCCATGGAGAGGAGCAGGAGCTCGTCTTCCAGACCGAAAAGGGCCGCCTGTCCATCCCGTGGCGCACGGTGTCCTATCAGGCGCTCCCTAACGGATTCCCGGAGGACAGTGCGCAGGCGCATGAGCTGCTGGAGAAGCGCTATGCGGAGCTGCCGGAGGTCAGGTATGAGGGGCATACCGGCGAGATCAACAACTTCATTCAGTCCATCCTGGGCAATGAAACGCTGCTGGTGGACGGCATTCAGGGGCGCAATGCCATCGAGCTGATCATGGCGATGTACAAGTCTGCCGCTACGCATCAGACGGTCACGCTGCCCATCGCCAAGGACGATCCGTTCTATCGCCGCGAGAGCATGACGGCCTCCATGCCGCGCTTCCACAAGAAGTACCGTTTTGTCGACTCGGTGGACAATGCACCGCCGATCAGCTTTGGCCGCGACATGGGCAAGTGACGGCATAACCAAGGTGTAAACCGCCTGAGGCGGGAAATATACACATCACAAAAGGAGGAAAGACAATGAAAAAACTCGTCCTCGTACTGGCACTGCTCGTGCTGACCATGAGCGTTGCCACGGCGCAGGCCATCGACCTGCGCTGCTCCACCAACCTTGCTGCGACGAGCACGGTTGGCCAGGGGCTTGCCAAGTTTGTTGAGCTGGTCAACGAAAGGTCCGGCGGCCAGATCAACGCAACGGCTAACTTCGGCTCTGAGCTGGGCAGCCAGGCGGATCAGGTGGCCATGGCGATGTTCGGCGACCTTGAGATGGTGGTTGCCGCCCCCGGCACCGGCCCCGGTGCGTATGAAGGGCTTGGCCAGATGATGATGTTTGAGTTCCCGTTCCTCTTCAAGGACAACGACCACTATCGCCGCGTCCTCAAGGGCATGGAGAGCGAGGTCAACGAGCTGGTTCATTCCATCGGCTTCACGGCTATGGCCGGCCAGTCCCAAGGCTCCCGCGACATCCTGACGGTCAAGCCGGTGACCTGTCTGGCGGACATGCAGGATCTGGTCATGCGCGGCCCGAACGCCGTGTATATCTCCATGTTTGAATCGCTTGGCGCAGCCGGCATCACCATGGACTGGAACGACATCTATACTGCGCTGGCGCAGGGCGCCTGTGATGGCTGCGAGGGCTCCCCGAGCTCGCTGAACGCCTCCTCCTTCCAGGATAATGCGAAGAATCTGGCGATCACCAACCACATCATCGCGTGCGTGTATTACTTCTTCAATACCGAATGGCTGGAGTCCCTGCCGGAGGATATGCAGGCGCTCGTGCGCGAGTGCGCGCAGGAGGCTGTCGCCTATCAGGAGCAGATCGATGATCAGGACCAGGGTGTTGCGCTTGAGAAGATGAAGGCGCAGGGCGTCGTGGTGACCGAGATTCAGGACATCGATGAGTGGAAGGCCGCCTGCGCGCCGATGCTCGACGAGTATCGCGCCAAGGGCGAGGCCTGGTCGAGCTTTATCGACAAGCTCCAGGCGATCGAGTAAATTGAATCCATTGTCAACCAGGGGGTGTTCTGTCCGGGGGACGAACACCCCCTTTCTTCTCAGAAATCCGAACGACGGGAAATATGCAGGAGTAGGGACTATGAAAGTGCTAAAAAGGGTGGACCAGGTTCTCAATGCCATCCGCATTGTGGGCATTGTGGTGATTATGGCGCTGGCAATCGGCATCTGTGCCACGAATATCGTGCTGCGCTACCTGGTGCGCGGCGTTTCCACGCTTCGCCCCTTTGCATGGGGAAATGAGGTCATGCAGATGTGCGCGGTATGGATAGCCTTTCTTGCGGCAGGGCTTGGCGTGAAGCAGGGATCGCACATCAGCCTGGACAGCGTGGTCAGGAAATTTCTCCCGGATCGATTCGCCACGATCCTCAGAAAGGTGACGCAGCTGATCGTTCTGGTTGTTCTGGCGATTCTGGTGTATGTGGGGATTACGACGACGATCAAAATGAGCAGAAGCTCCCTTCAGAACCTGGCGGTCTCGATGGGCTGGTTCTATGCCAGCATTCCGGTGGGATGCGGGTATCTGTTTTATGATTATCTGCTGATCTTCATCTTTGGGGAGTACCCGTTCAAAAAGAAGAAAAACGAGGATCCCGTCTCCGATGACAAGAGCATTGGTGCGTTTTAAAGGAGGACAAGCATGCTGACGACGTTTTTGATTTTTATTGTTCTCCTGGCTTTTATTCTCCTTGGCTTTCCGATTTTTATGGCGCTGCTGATCACAGGCATCATCTTTATCATGATCGGCGGCAATTCGCTCGGCCTGACGGTCATCAAGATGTTTGGCAGCGTCAACAGCCTGTCGCTTCTGGCGATTCCGTTCTTTGTGACGGCAGGCAACGTGATCATGCGCGCGAAGATCACGGACAAGCTCATCAACTTTGCTAATGCGGCGGTGGGCTGGCTGCCCGGCGGCCTGGGCCATGTCAACATTCTGACGTCTATGCTCTTTGGCGGCATCCAGGGCTCTGGCTCCGCTGACGCTGCAGCCATTGGCGGCATGCTCATCCCGGCGATGGAAAAGCAGGGATATGATAAGGACTTTGCCGTCGCCGTAACGGCTGGCTCGTCCATGCTTTCGCCGATCATTCCGCCGAGCATTGCGTTCATCCTCTACTCGTATTACACGGAAGTGCCGATTGGCAAGATGTTCATGGGCGGCCTTGTTCCAGGCATCGTGATCGGCATTCTGCAGATGCTCGTGGTGTTTATCGCGTACAGGGCGCGCGGGTATCAGATCCCGTTGACCCGTTTTTCGTTCAAGCAGCTGCTCATCACGACGGCAAAGTCCATCGGCGCGCTGCTGATGCCGCTGATCATCATGAGCGGCATTGTGTTCGGCTTTGTCACGCCGACAGAGTCGGGCGTCCTCGCTGTGCTGTATGGTCTTTTCTATGGTTTCGTCGTGACCAGAACGCTCAAGTTGAGCGACATCCCCTCGATTCTGGTCGATTCCGCCATCACGACGGCGGTGGTCTTCATGACCATTGCCGGCGCAGGCGTCCTGTCCAATGTGCTGGTTCGGCTGCATTTCCAGACGGAGGTGCTGAACTATGCCGTGAATGTGCTCCAGTCCCCGCCGCTGGTGGTCGGTTTCCTGTTTATCGTCTTCATCATCCTGGGCATGTTCCTGGATCCAACGGTCATCATTGCGATGTTTGCCAGCACGACGCTGGCGATTGGCAATGCGCTGGGCTTCGATCCGATTCACTTTGGCGTGATCATGGTAATCGTGATGCAGCTGGGCGCGATCACTCCGCCTGTGGGTACCTTCCTGTTTATCAGCTGTGGCGTGGCGAAGCTGCCGATTGAGAAATCGGTCAAGCCGCTGCTCCCGTACATCGGCTGCGTGCTGGTGGTGATGATCATTGCGCTGATTTTCCCGTCGCTGGTCACCTGGCTGCCGTATGCCATTTATCATTGAGGAGGCGGTATGATGCAACAGAAGCAGGATGGAAGCACCTACGCGCCGAAGGGGCAGGCGCGTGCCGTCTGCGCTCCGGGGGAATTCCCCGTCGGCGTGGTCGGGCTGGATCATGGCCATATCTATGGCATGTGCAACGGCCTGACCGAGGCGGGGGCCAATATTGCGCTGGTCTTTGACCCGGATCCCGAAAAGGTGCAAAAATTCCTGGAGGCGTTTCCGCAGGCAAAGGCGGCGGCGAGCAGGCAGGAGGTCATGGACAGCCCTGTCAAGATGATTGCCACCGCGGCGATCGCCTCGCATCGCGCGGAGATCGGCATCGAGGCAATGCGCGCCGGGAAGGACTTTTTCTCTGACAAGCCTGCGCTCACCAGAGACGATCAGCTTGTGCGCGTACGCAAGGCAATCGAAGAAACCGGAAGGAAGTTCTTTGTCTACTTCAGCGAGCGCCTCCACGTCGAGGCCATGACGCTGGCCGAACAGCTGCTCTCCGAGGGGAAAATCGGTCGCGTTGTGCAGGTGATGGGATGGGGGCCGCATCGTGAATCCCCTCAGGTGCGCCCCGCATGGTTCTATGATCCGGCGCAGTACGGCGGCATTCTTGTGGATATCGGATGCCATCAGATTGAGCAGATCCTGTTCATGGCAGGCGCAAGACGCGGGACGATCACGCAAAGCCGCATCGGCAATTACAATCATTCCAATCATCCGGCGTTTGAGGACTTCGGCGATGCGACAATCCAGTGCGACAACGGTGTGACCGGCTATTTCCGTGTGGATTGGTTTACCCCGGATGGCCTGGGCGCCTGGGGCGACGGCCGGCTCCTGGTGATCGGAACGAAGGGCTATCTGGAGATCCGCAAATATATCGATATTGCCAACAGCGCAGAGGGCGATCAGGTGTATTACGTCGACCAGGAGGGCGAGCACCATATTCAGGCCGCAGGGCGCTACGGTTTCCCATTTTTCGGGAAGATGGTTCGCGACTGTCTGGATCGCACACAGAATGCGATGGATCAGGACTATATTCTGCACGTCATGGAGCTTGCACTGGACGCGCAGCAGCATGCGTCCAGGGTGTATGTGCAGTCGACGCAGGTAGAATCAGAAAACGAATGACAAGGCGATGGCCCCTCAGGCACAGCCGCCCAAGGGGCCGCTGCAGCTGGGGAAAGCTGCGAGAGCCTGCACAAAGCAATCAGGGTCTCCGAGGCATTCGCAGCAGGTTGTACTCCAACGACCTGCTGCTGGGCCTCGGGGATTTTTGGTATGTCAATCCTTCCGTGAGGCGGCAGGACTGACATGGCTTCGCCAGCGATGCAGCCGGCATCATGCCGGCTCAGAGTATTGACAAACTACGCAAACAGCTCCGGGGATGAATGAAGGGGCCGCAGCCCCTTCATATGAAATCCGCAGCGGCGGCATGTACGCCGCGAGGAGCAACAGCATGTTGCTTCCTCTATCATTTGGAGTGTGCCCAAAGGGCGCGCGAGAAATGATGTTTTCTCGTTCTCCTACCGATGCAAGCAGAAGATGATCGATGCCGGCGTGGAGATCACCGAGCTGACCGACGAGCAGATGGCGCTCTGGCAGGAGGCCGGCCGCTCCTTCTACGACCTGGACGACGAGTTTGGCTGGTCCGAGAACCTGTACGAGACTGCCAAGGCCGCGACGCAGAAGAAGTAAGCTGCGCTCCCCGGATCACCTGAACATTGCGACGGCCCATCGCCCTGGACGCTGACTGGTCCGGCGATGGGCCGTTCCCTTTCAAGCCACCGGTTCTATCAAGAGCCATGGAACATGGTGCGGGCACGGCCCGCTGAGGTGACGAACGTGAAAAAGAAAAACATCCTGCTCACCATTGTGGACAATCTGGAGCTGGCTGTCGCAGGCGTCATTCTGGTCGCGCTGGTGTCCAGTACATTCCTGGGCGTATTCGCGCGGTATCTGTTCAATGCGCCGTTCAACTGGCTGGAGGAAATGCAGCAGGCCGCGATGGTCTGGATTGCCTTCCTGGTGGCCGGCGCGGCCTTTCGCCGCGGAAGCCACGTTGCCATTGAGATCGTCGTGGATTCCCTGCCCGAAAAGGCACAGAAGGTCGTCGAGGTCTTCATCGCCGTCGTCGTGTATGCGGTGCTGATCTTCTTCCTGCGCTCCTCGCTCAAGTTCCTTCAGGTCTTCCTCAAGACCGGGCGCACCACGCCGATGCTGCGCATTCCGATGGTGTACATCTATGGCATCGCGCCGGTCTCCGCCGTGCTGATGATGATCAGCTACGCGGTGGTGCTGGTCAAGAAATTCGCACGGAAAGCTCCGCGGAAGGAGGAAGAAGCATGAGCACTGCCGTTATCGTCATGATCGTTCTCCTTCTTGTGTTCCTTTTCATGAAGGTGCCGGTCTTTATTGCGGTCTTCGGCGCGTCTGCCGCCTACTTTGTGATGACGCCGTCCACCAACTTCTCCGTCTTTGCCCAGCGCGCGATCACCGGCTGCGAGGGCATCTCCCTGCTGGCGATTCCGTTCTTCGTCTGTGCCGGCGCGCTGATGAATTACACGGGCGTGACCAAGCGCATCATGGATTTCTGCAAGGTGCTGACCAGCCGCATGCACGGCGGCCTTGCGCAGGTCAACGTGCTGCTCTCCACGCTGATGGGCGGCCTGTCCGGCTCCGCGCTGGCAGACGCCGCGATGGAGGCCAAGATGCTGGTGCCGGAGATGGAGCGCGGCGGCTTCTCCAAGTCGTTCTCCGCGGTGGTCACGGCGGCGTCCTCGATGATCACGCCGCTGATCCCGCCGGGAATCTGCCTGATCCTCTACGGCTGCATCGCCAACATCTCCATCGGCAAGCTCTTCATCGCCGGCATCGGCCCGGGCGTGCTGCTGTGCGTCTCCATGATGCTGCTGGTTTCCTTCGTGTCCAGGAAGCGCGGCTACGGCAGCATCAGCAAGGAGAGGATGACGAAAAAGCGCTTCTTCGGCTCGCTGAAGCCGGCGTTCCTGCCGCTGCTGCTGCCGATCATCATCATCGGCGGCATTCGCATCGGCATCTTCACCGCGACCGAAGCAGGCTCGGTGGCGTGCATCTACGCGCTCTTCCTCGGCATCCTGTTCCATGAGCTGAGCTTCAAGGACTTCCTCAAGGCCGTGCAGGAGACGCTGATCACGACCTGCACCATTCTGCTGATCGTCGCCGCGGCGAGTACCTTCTCCTGGATTCTGACCAAGGAGCAGATCCCGCAGCGCCTGACGCAGTGGATGGTGGCCACGATCCACAACAAGTGGCTCTTCCTCATCGCGGTGGACATCTTCCTGATCATCGTCGGCATGTTCATCGAGGGCAACGCCTCCATGATCATCCTGGTGCCGCTGTTTGCGCCGGTCGCGGCGGCCTATGAAGGGCAGGCTGCCCATCGACGAAGACGGCATCATCCATGTGCCGGATGCGCCGGGTGTCGGCGCACAGCTGGACTGGGAGCAGATCGAGCGAAGCTGCCGCAGCCATCGCGTGCTGGAGCTGGAAGCAAAGAGGTGAAGACGACAATGGGCGCTTTGGATGGACGCGTGGGCCTGGTGACCGGCGCCAGCAGCGGCATTGGCTATGCCATTGCCAACGCGCTGGCACAGGCCGGCGCGAGGGTCTACGGGATCAGCCGCTCCGGCGGCGTGAAGGCTGGCATGCCTGAGATCGCGGCGGGCGTTGTGCATCTCAGGGGCGACGTGACGGATCGCGAGGGGATGAAGCGGCTGATCGACGAAATCGGAGGCCGCGAGGGAATCGACTTCCTGGTCAACGACGCGGGCATCACCCAAAAGCACCGCGCCGAGACGTTTCCCATGGAGGCCTTCGAGCGCATCATGGCGGTCAACGTGAATAGCATCTTTTCCCTCTGCCAGCTCTGCTATCCATATCTGAAGGCGAGCCGGTACAAGGGCAGGATTGTCAACATCAGCTCCATGGCGGCGCATCTGGGCTTTACCGAGGTGGTGCCCTACTGCACGAGCAAGGCGGCTGTGTGCGGGCTGACGCGCGGGCTGGCCATCGAATGGGCCAATGACAACATCTGTGTGAACAGCATTGCGCCGGGCTGGTTCCCCAGCGAGATGAGCAGGCAGGTGATGACGCCCGAGCGCCGGGCGGCCATCCTTGCGCGCATGCCGGTGCATGCCTTCGGCGACACGAAGGATCTCGGCGCGATGGCGCTTTTCCTGATCGGCGACGGCGCAGGCTATATCACCGGCCAGGATTTTGCTGTGGACGGCGGCGCGCTGGCCTATGGATTTTGAGGAGGGAAGCGGATCATGTGGACCCATGCGGAGGAAATGCTTGCGCTGATGCGTGAGCAGCTGTACACGCCCGTCGTGGGGGATATTCTGGATCAGATGGGCTACAGCCATCAGTTTCTGCCGGCGCCCATCCGGCCGCTGGTCAGCCAGGTGCCCTATCACGACTACATCCCGGCGGGCGAAACGGAAAACAGGCGAATGAAGGTCGCGGGCTTTGCCATGACCGTGCTGGAGAACGACATCTATCAGCAGCCGGAGAAGCCCTTCGGCTACATGACGGAGGCGCTGGACGACCTGAAGCCCAACGAAATCTACGTTGCGACCGGCGCGCACAACAGCGCGCTGTGGGGCGAGCTGCTGACGGCCTCGGCCAAGGCGCGCGGCGCGGTCGGCGCCATTCTGGACGGCTATGTCCGCGATACGCCCAGGGTGCTGGAGCAGAATTTTCCCGTTTTCTGCAGCGGAACCTGGGCGCAGGATTCCTCCATCCGCACCTACGTCTTTGACTGGCGCTGCCCGATTGAAATCGGCCAGGTGACGATCCATGACGGCGACCTGATCTTTGGGGATATCGACGGCGTGCTGGTGATTCCCAGGGAGATTGCACAGGAGGTCATCGAGCGCGCCTTGGAGAAGGCTGCCGCGGAAAAGACCATGCGCAAGGCCGTCGAGGGCGGCATGCTGGTCACGGAGGCCTTCAGGAGGTTTGGCGTCCTATAAGAAGTCGCCGAGGGCTTTGGCCTTGTTCGTGACGATCACAAGCAAAAACGAGATTCACATACAAACGGATGGAAGCCGAGAAAAGGCATTCGTCTACTCGAGGGTACCGTCAAGCGCCATGCGCAAATGGATGTACAAGTCTGGCGGAGCTCCGTCTGCACAGGGCGGCGCTGCTTCGCCTGATTGACGTTGCGCAGCAGCTGAATCATAAAGCTCACGCACAGCTCCGCCACGGCCTGCGACGCATAGCCCGAGGCGTGGCTGACGGCAATGCCGCGCGGCTTGGCCTACGCCATCGGGATGTGATCACATCCGCATCGCGGCTGCGCTCCGCCTGAACCGCCGGGCGTGCATCCTTGGGATAGGCCATGAAGCTGTGTCCCATAGCCTCCAGCCTGCGGGCCTGCCGCTCGATGACGGGATCGGATGCGTCCAGTCCTTCCGGCAAGACGATGTCCATGCTTCAAACCTTCTGCTCGGTATTTCGACGTTTGGTTGAGCCTGATTTCTTCAGGAAAGCAGCTGTTGCTTCTTCCGAAGATAATAGAGGATGCCCACGGCGTCCGCCAGCGCCCAGCCGATGGGCACCGACCACCAGATGCCGACGACGCCGACGGACGGAATCGCCGACAGGAGATAGGCCAGCGCCACGCGGGTGCCCAGGGAAATGACGGTGAGCACGACGCTCATGCCCGGTCTTTTGAGGGCGCGGTACAGGCCGTACAGCAGGAACAGGCAGCCGATGCCGCCATAGAAGGCGCCCTCGATGCGCAGATAGCGCACGCCCTCTGCGATGACCAGCGCTTCGTCCTTCCCGACGAACAGCGCCATCAGCGGACGGGCGAAAACACAAACCAGCAGCGACACCGCCGCGCAGAACAGGATGGACGCGGCTGCCGCGCCCACAAGCCCCTTGCGGATGCGTTCGTCCTTGCGTGCGCCGAAGTTCTGCGCGATGAAGGTAGAAAAGGCGTTGCCGAAATCCTGCACGGGCATGTAGGCGAAGGCGTCGATCTTCACCGCCGCTGCAAAGGCCGCCATGACCGTGGAGCCGAAGCTGTTGACCAGCCCCTGCACCATCA
>JBJEYK010000335.1:0-2957 GCA_051886775.1 Candidatus Ventricola sp.
ACGTTCGTTTTCAAGGGAAACCGCTCCTATGGCGACAGGGAGTAACGGACGGGGAAATCCTACCGAACCTATGCCGCAAGGTTTATCTGTCGTATCACCACCTTCTGCTTGTGATTGAATCAGCCCACGTCGGTTCGTGGGCTTTTTTGGAATCAATCTGTTTGCTGTGTGGTTTTGCAAATCACCGGCGCGCCCGCAGAGAGCGGGCATGGTGATGCGGCCGGCGGCGTGCCGGCCTGTTTCGGAGTGAAGTCTGTGAGTAAAAAGGAAAAGACCAGGCAGAGCCAACAGCGCTGGGTGCTGACGGTGGTGTGCCTGTCGTTTGCACTGTCAGTGGCGCTATCGTTTGTCACCAGCGTGTTTGTGGAATCTGCAGGGCTGTTGGTGGCCCTTTTGTCGCTGATCGCGCTGGTGATGCTCGGCATCGTGACCGATGTCATCGGCACGGCGGTCACCTCTGCGGACGAGCAGCCGTTTATCGCGATGGCATCCAAGCGCATTGCCGGCGCCCGGCAGGCGCTTCTTCTCATCCGTAAGGCGGAGCGCGTCTCCAGCCTGCTCAACGACGTGGTGGGCGACATTGTGGGCATCATCTCCGGCTCGGCTGGCTCGGTGATTGCGCTGTACCTGGTGACGAAGGGCGTGCCCAGCGCCATCGCGTCCGTGCTGATCACCGCCTTTACCTCGGCGTTCATGATCGGCGGCAAAGCGTATGGCAAGGGGCTGGCTATCGCCAACAGCGAGCGGATCGTGCTAATGGTCGGGCGGGTCATGGCGCTGTTTGCCGGGCGCGGCAAGCCGCAGAAAAAGCTCAGGAAGCCGGCTGGCAGCCGGTGGCAATGCAGACGACATCGTGAAAATCCTGCCGCTTCGCAGAGCGATGCCGTGCGAAAGGATAACAAAAAGGTACGGAAGGAGGTGCGGTGAATGGCTGTTCTGACTGAAATTCATGGGCCGGAGGATGTCAAGAAGCTGTCTGGCGAGGAATGCCGCACGCTGGCGACCGAGCTGCGGCAGACGATCATCGACACGGTCTCCCGGCAGGGCGGTCATCTGGCCTCTAACCTGGGCGATGTGGAGCTGACCATTGCGCTGCATCGCGCCTTCAGCAGCCCGACGGACAAGCTGATCTTCGACGTGGGCCATCAGATTTACGCGCACAAGCTGCTGACCGGCCGGCAGGAGCAGTTTGCCACGCTGCGCTCGTATCACGGGATGAGCGGCTTCCCCTGCCGGGCGGAAAGTGAGCACGACCTGTTCGACACGGGTCACTCGTCCACGGCTATTTCCATGGCGCTGGGGCTGGCGCGCGCGCGCGACCTGCAAAAGGAGGACTATCACGTCGTCGCTGTCGTGGGCGACGGCGCGCTGACCGGCGGCATGTGCTACGAGGCCATGAACGACGCCGGCAACGGCCACACCCGCCTGATCGTCGTGCTCAACGACAACGAGATGTCCATCTCGCGCAACGTCGGCGCGCTCTCCAATTATTTCAAGCACCTGCGCGCCAGCGCTTCCTGGTACGGCGGCAAAAAGCGCATCCGCAGCCGCCTGATGCGCATTCCCTTGCTGGGCAAGCCGGTGGTGCGCCTCATCGAACGCGCCAAGGACATGGTCAAGTCGGTCATGACCGAGGGCGAGCTGTTCGAGGCGCTGGGCTTTCGCTATCTCGGCCCGTTTGACGGGCACAATATCGATGAGCTGACCCATGTGTTTGAGGAGGCCAAGCAGGTTACCGATACGCCGGTGCTCATCCATGTGATCACCAAGAAGGGATATGGCTACGACCTCGCCGAGCGCCAGCCGGAGAAGTTCCACGGCGTGGCGCCCTTCCGCGTGGAGAATGGGCTCAAACGCAATCAGTCCGCCAAGGAAAGCGCTGCGCAGGCCGCCGGGAAGGCGCTGATGGCACTGGCGGCAGAGGACAAGCGGATTGTGGCCATCACAGCGGCCATGGCCGGCGGAACGGGGCTTTCCGGTTTTGCCGAGTATTTCCCGGACCGCTTTTTCGATGTGGGCATTGCCGAGCAGCATGCTGTGAGCATGGCAGCAGGCCTCGCCCGTGCGGGCATGCGCCCGTATTTTGCGGTGTATTCCACGTTCCTGCAGCGCGCCTACGATCAGATCGTGCACGATGTGTGTTTGCAGAATCTGCCGGTGTGCATCCTGTCGGATCATGTGGCGCTGGTGGGCGACGACGGCAAGACGCACCACGGCGTGCTGAGCGTGCCGATGCTCCAAAGCATTCCGAATCTGACGCTGCTGGCCCCGCGCGACACGCAGGCCATCCGCGACGCCGTGCGGCTGACCGCCAACCTGGACGGGCCGAGCGTCATCCAGTATCCCAAGGACGGGATTGAGCGATATGCCGAGGATTTGGAGAGCGCGCCGCTGGCGGTGGGACGCTGGCAGACGCTGCGCGAGGGCGACGCCTGCACCATCCTGGCCTATGGCCGGATGACCAGGCATGCGATGCTGGCCGCAAGGCTGCTCAGCGAGCAGGAGGGCATCGAGCTGGGCGTCATTGACTGCTGGTCGATCCAGCCGATGGACATGGCGTGCCTGGAGAGGCTCTTTGCCCGGCACGCGCGGCTCATCACGCTGGAGGAGGGCGAGCTGATCGGCGGTTTCGGCTCCGAGGTGGCGCGGGTATGCGTGGCGCACGGCGCTGCGGAGCCGCTGGCGATCCTCGGCCTGCCGCACCGGTTCATCGCCCATGGCACGGTGGATCAGCTGCTGGAGGAGTGCGGCCTGATGCCGGAGCAGATCGCCCGGCAGGTGAAGCAGATTCTGCGGGAGAGGGCGGAGCATGACGGATAAGAAGAGAGTCGACGTCGCGCTGGTGGAGCGCGGTCTGGCGCCCAGCCGCGAGAAGGCGCAGGCGCTGGTGATGTCCGGCGTGGTCTATGTGGGGGAGAATAAGGTCGGCAAGCCGTCCGTCACGGTGACGGACAGCG
>JBJEYK010000336.1:0-14430 GCA_051886775.1 Candidatus Ventricola sp.
TCGAAGGGATCCACGATCAGCACCAGCGCGGCGCACGACAGGAGCGCGGCGAGCAGCAGCGAAAGGACGATCAGGCTAAAGCGTTTTCGCGTCATGAGATGCCGGTCCTTTCCTGTCTTGCAGCAAAATCACTTCATTATACACGATGCGCCGGGGATTTGCAAGCCGGGCGCTCACCCGACGCTGCCGGGCAGCGGCGCGAAGGGCGTGGGCGAGGGCGCCGGCGTGGGGCTGGGCACGGCGGTGGGGACGGGCGTGCCGGTGGGCGCGGGCGAGGGCGTCGGGGTGGGCGTGGCCTCGGGCGTCGGATCGACCGCGCTGGAGAAGAGCAGCGCCTGCGTCTGCTGCCCCGCCGCGCCGTCGACGGTCAGGCCGTGGTCGCGCTGGAAGGCCTTGACGGCCTCGATCGTCCCGCCGTAGTAGCCGCCGGTGACGCTGCCCGCGTAGTAGCCCAGCTCGCGAAGGCGCATCTGCACCATGTAGACGTCCTCGCCCTGCTTCCCGCGCGAGAGCGTGCGGTAGGCGGTGGGCCAGTTTTCCGGGGCGTAGATCGGCTCGGGCGTGGGCGCGGGCAGCGGGTTCTCGCGCAGGGTGTCGCGGTTGAGCGTGCGGCGCAGGGTCATCGTGTATTCGGGGTCGTACTCGCCCTCCATGACGGTGATGGGCGTGCCCTCGCCGCAGTTGTCGTAGATCCACTTGGCGTCGCTGACGTACAGGCGGACACACCCGTGGGACGCGGGCGTGCCCAGCGCCTCGAAGGACTTGACGGACAGCGTTGTCTCGTCCGCAGCGGTGTAGAGCACGGAGTGGAACGCGTTGGCGGAGTCGATGCGCGTGAGGTACTGCGCGTGGGAATCCCAGGTGGGGAAGTAGCCCCAGCGCGCGCGCTTTTGGGGCATGAGGGTCGTGCCCAGCGGCGTGGGGTTGCTGGCGGTGCCGGTGGAGCAGATCATCTCGCGCACGAGGACGGTGTACGCTCCGGTTTCATCGTAGGTATAGGCGCGGGTGATCTGGTTGGTCACGTCCACCACCAGGGCATACTGCGCGGGCTTGGCCGTGGGGGCGGGGCGCGCGGGCGCCCAGGCGGGCAGCGCGTCGGCGCTAAAGAGCAGCTCCTGCGTCTGGCGGCCGGCCACGCCGTCGGCGGTCAGGCCGTTGTGCGCCTGGAACGCGCGCACGGCGCTCTGCGTCACGCTGTAATAGCCGCCGGAGGCCTTCGCGTCGTAGAAGCCCAGCTCTGCAAGGCGCAGCTGCAGCCGCTCCACCAGCGCGCCGGAATCGCCGTATTGCAGCTTGCGGGTATAGGAAAAGGGTGCGGGCGAGGGGGTGGGCGTCTCGGGCGGGACGGGCGAGGGCGTGGCATCGGGCTGGGAGCCGTCGCGAGCGGCGGCGGCAGCGGAGAAGAGTAGCGCCCAGGTGGCGCTGTCGAGCTTGCCCGTCTGCTTCAGGGCATTGATGCCCTGAAAGCGGCGCACGGCGCTCTGTGTGCCCTCCAGATACTTGCCGGAGCACTGGCCGTGGTAGTAGCCCAGCGCGGTCAGCCGCTGCTGCGCAGCCAGAACGTGATCGCCGGCGTCGCCGTACTGCAGCGTGCGCCCGGGAGCGGAAAGCGGCGTGGCATCGGGCGCAGGCGTGGGCGTTGCCCGGGGCAGCGGCGTGGCATCGGGCGCGGAGGCCAGCGGGGGCTGGGCGGACGCATCCGGCGGCAGGAAGCCGACGCTGCCGTCGTCCTCGAGGATGACCTTGCCGTTCTCGTCCTCAAAGAGAATGCGCTCCGCCCGGGCGGCGGCGCTTGAGCACAGGGCGAGCAGGAGCAGCAGGGAAAGCACGCGCTTCATGAAATGACCTCCAGATGCAGGGGAAATGCTGATATCTCCATCATAGCACACAAGCCCGCCGCACGCAAGGCGCGCGGGCGGGCGGCGACGGACGCAAAAACGCGGAGCCGGTTTTGTCGGCTCCGCGGAGGGAATGGGATTATTTGGTCGTAACCTCGACGCTGGTCGGCTGCGGGATGACGATGTCCAGCGTCATCTCCCGGCCGTTGCGGTCGATCTTCATGGACACGGTGTCGCCCGGGGTCTGCTTGGCCTTGATGGCGTTGAGGTCGTCCGCGCAGGCGACGGTTTCGCCCGCGAATTCCACGATGATGTCGCCGCGGGTCAGGCCGGCGCGCTCAGCGGCGCTCATGCTGGAGACCTCGGTGATGTACACGCCCACCGGCAGGGAATACTGCTTGCTCATGTCCTTGGTGATGTCGCGGATGGTGATGCCCAGCATGATCTGGCTGCCCTTGGTCTGATCCTCGACAGCGGCGGGATCGTTGATGATCGAGGTGACGAGCTCCTTGATGTTGTTGATCGGGATCGCGTAGCCCACGCCCTCGATGGACACGGCGGAGGACTTGGCGTAGACCATGCCCACGACATGGCCGTAGGAGTCAAACAGCGCGCCGCCGGAGTTGCCGGGGTTGATGGCCGCGTCGGTCTGGATGGCGTTGATGGTCACGCCGTCGATGGTCAGGGGCTTCTCCTTGGCGGAGATGATGCCGGCGGTCACGGAGCCGTGGACGGTGCCCATCGGGTTGCCGATGGCCACGGCCAGCTCGCCGATCTCCAGCTGGTCGCTGTCGCCGAAGGTGGCGGCGTTCAGGCCCTTCGCGTCGATCTTCAGGACGGCGACGTCGTTGCTCTCGGAGGTGCCCACCAGGGTGGCCTCGTAGGTCTTCTCCTCGGCGCCCTCCTCATCCGGCATGACGTAGACGGTGATCTTGTCCGCGCCGGAGATGACGTGGTTGTTGGTCATGATGTAGCCGTCCTCAGAGAGGATGATGCCCGAGCCGGCGCCGGTCTGCGTGTACTGGCGCTGGCTGCCGCGGCCGTTCGGGTAGCCGTAGCCGTAGCCCGGGTAGCCGAACATGCTGCCGAACGGATTGCTGTAATAGTCGCTGTCGCGGTAGGTGACGGTCGTCTCCGTCTCGATGGCGACGACGGAGGAGCGGCACTTCCTGGCCAGCTCGGAGATGGAGAGGGCGTCCTCCTGCGAGGCGGCCTCGATGACGGAGAAGTGCTTGCCCTCGGCGATGCCGGAGACAGCAAAGCAGGCGGTGGCGCACAGCGCCACGGCAGCGGTCAGCGCGACCGCACGACGGAACAGACGAGTGGTACGCATAGAAATCAATCTCCTTTCAGGGGGAAAAATGATGAAGGATTGCGCCCTCGGCGAGGCCCGCGCCGGCTCTCGCTTCAGGTGATGCCCATATTATAGGGGGCGGCTGTGGAGGGAACTTGATGCAATTGGGAAAACATCGTTAAACAAATATGGCAGGAGTGTGAAGGTCAGTCAAGCCGTGCCAGCGCGCCGAAGCCCAGCGAAAGCAGCTCCAGCCCCACGCGCATGAGCGGGCCGCAGCGCGCAAGCCGCACGCCGCTGGTCATCACGCCCACGCCGCAGCCGCGCGCGGGATCGGCGAACAGCTCGGCGCACATGCCATAGGCCACGCCCTGATGGCCGACGGGCGAGAAGCCGGGGAACACATCCGGCAGGAACGCGCAGCTCAGAGCGCGCCCGCAGGAGACGATGCCCGGCGCCCCGTCCTGGCAGGCGCGCAGCGCGTCCATGGATTCCGCGCGCAGCACGCCCATGCCGTCCTGCGAGGCCAGCAGGCGCAGCAGCTGCGCCATGCCGGGGCTGTCGGTGATCAGGCGGCCTGCGGCGATGAGATAGTCCCGCTCGGGGCAGAACGGCTCCTCGGGCCGCGCGGCAAGGGCGGCTGCGTCGTATTTGCGCCGGGGAGGCAGCAGCGCGCGCACGCCGTAGCCGTCGGCGAGGTCGCCCGCGGGCGCGATGTGCCGGGGATCGTAGCTGGCGCGGATATGAAGCGGCGCGAACACGCGATCCTGCATCAGCGCGTCGAAGGGCATGCCGGATGCCTTCTCCATCACCACCCCGGCTACGCCCGCGCCAAAGTTGCTGTAATCGAAGGCCTCGCCAGGGGCGCGGGGCAGCCAGCTCTCCGGCGCGCGCAGCAGGTCGCGCAGGTCGGCGCGCTGCGAGAGCCCTTGCGCCCCGTAGGGGCCGGCGTCGCGCAGGGCGGCGGTGTGCGTCAGCAGCATGCGCAGGGTGACGGGCGTGTCCGGCGCGTGCGGGCTGCGCACGGGATAGCCCAGGTACGCCCCGATGTCGCCATCCAGCGAGAGCGCGCCGCTCTCGCACAGCGACAGCGCGCCGACGGCCATCACGAGCTTGGACACCGAGGCAACGCGAAAGCAGGTGCGCGGCGTCACCGGCGTGCGGGGGGAAAGGCGCGCGTGCCCGAAGCAGAGCGTCTCCTCCGCGCCGCCGGGCAGCGCCAGCACCAGCGACGCGCCGACGGCGCGATAGCGGCGCAGCGTGCGCAGGACGCAGGCGCGAAGCGCGTCGCGGCTTCGCGGGTCGAGCCGGCCGTCGGCCCCAAGTCGCAGGGCGGGCAGCCGCCCTGCGACGGCCCCGGCGCGGGCGCGAAGGGCTTGCAGCTGCGAGGGCGAGGTGTTTTTCATGGCGGCCTCCTGCGATGAATACTGTCCCCATTGTAATGCGCGGCAGGGCGGTTGTCAACGCGGGAAAATTGATGGAATGCCTTGCCTTGGCAGGGGGGAAGCGCTATAATAGCTTAACATCGATTTAACATTCGGGCGGGCGTCGTGCGTGAGGCAGCGCTGTGCCCGGGCAAGGGGGTATCTGGATGACGGAATGGTTTGCCATGCATCCCTTCGGGCAGACGCTGACGATCGGCATGCTGATGCTGCGCATCTGCGTCGCGGTGCTCATCGGCGCGGCCATCGGCATTGACCGCGAAATCAAGAACCGGCCCGCGGGCATGCGCACCCATGTGCTGGTGTGCACGGGCGCGGCGCTGGTCTCGCTCATCGAGCAGCAGACCGTGGCCAACGTGGTCGCGCTTGGCGCGAGCAGCGGGATCAACGTCTCCATGGGGCGCATCACCTCCACGGTCGTCTCCGGCGTGGGCTTCCTGGGCGCGGGTACGATCTTCACCGCCCAGCACAAGATCTCCGGCCTGACGACGGCGGCCTCGCTGTGGTGCACCGCGTGCATCGGGCTGGCGGTCGGCTCCGGCTTCATCTTTATGGCGGTGGTCGCCGGCGCGGTGGTGCTGGTGGTGCTGCGGCTGATGCAGCGCATCATCCACGTCAGCACGCTCAAGAAGCTCGAGGTGCAGTTCATCCACCGGCAGGAGACGCTGGCCTTCCTGGCCGAGTACTTCGCCGGGATGGAGGTCAAGGTGCTGGACGTCGACTTCCACGCCGAGAGCAAGCCCGAGGGCAATCTCTACACCAACCTCTACACCCTGACCATGCCCAGCCGCACCAGCTATGTGGACATCATCGAGACGCTGTCCGAGCATCCGAACATCCGGACGGTGCGCACGCGCAACGTCTGAGCGCGGGGCGCGTGATCAGCACGCACAGCCCCAGCGAGAGCACGTCGCTGACGCTCTGGCACAGGATCAGCCCGGTCAGCCCGAAGAGCCGGGGCAGGAGCAGCAGCAGCGGGATGAGCACAAAGCCCTGGCGGCTGGTGGCCACGACGCTGGCGCGCACGGTCATGCCCAGCGCCTGAGTGAGCATGTTCATGAGAATGACGGCGCCCTGCGCAAAGAGCACGACGCTCTGTGCCCGCAGCGCGTGCACGGCGATGGCCGCCACCTCCGGCGCGGGCTGAAAGGGCGCCAGCAGCGCGCCCGCAAGGCCAAAGAGCAGCGCGCCCAGCGCTGCCAGCCCCCAAACGACGCAGCGCATGCACAGGCGGTAGGCCTGCGCCGCCAGGCCCAGCTGGCCGCTGCCGGCGGCGAAGCCGCACACCGGCTGGAAGCCCTGCCCAAAGCCGATCGTGGCGGCGGTGACGAGCGACAGCGCGCGCACGCTCAGGCCGATTCCGGCCAGCGCCGCCTCGCCGAACCCGGCGGACACGCGGCTGAGCAGCACGCCGGAGGCGCTCATCAGCCCCTGGCGCAGCAGCGTGGGCAGCCCGAAGCGCAGGATGGGCATCAGGGCGCACAGGTTCTGCGCAAAGCGGCCCAGACGGGGGCGGATCAGGTGCGGCCCTCTGCGCAGCATCA
Organism: Candidatus Ventricola sp.; assembly: GCA_051886775.1. Lineage (GTDB taxonomy): Bacteria > Bacillota > Clostridia > Christensenellales > Aristaeellaceae > Ventricola. Next base: position 6,119 of record JBJEYK010000336.1, read on the forward strand.
GCAGCAGCGCCAGCAGCGTCGCCGCCTCGCGCGCGAGCATGGCGATCCCGCTGCCCAGCACGCCCATGCGCGGGATCAGCGCCCATTGCAGCGCGCCGCCGGCGAGCGCGCCCGCGCCGAAGGCGATCAGGTTGGGCATGGCCAGCCCCTGGCTGCGCAGCAGGCTGGTGAGCACCAGGTTGGCGCAGAGCATGGGGCCGCTGGCGAGCACGCAGCGCGCATATGCAGCGGCCAGGGAGAGGAGGACGTCGTCCGCGCCAAGCAGGCGCACGAGCGGCGCGGCCAGGCAAAAGGCCGGAATCCCCAGCCCGATGCTGAGCAGCAGCGCAAGGCCGAGCGCGCAGGAGGACGCCTGACAGGCCGCGGCACGGTCGCCTGCGCCCAGGCTGCGGCTGACGACGCTGCCCGCGCCCATGCCCAGCGTGAAGCCGATGGTCTGGATCATCGTCAGCAGCGGAAAGCCGACGGAGACCGCCGCCGCCGCCGGGGCGTTGTGCCGGCCCAGCAGCAGCGCGTCCAGCAGCGCGCACAGCGACGAGGCGATCATCGCCAGCATGCTGGGCAGCGCGATGCACAGCACCTGCCGGGCGACGGCGGCGCCGGAAAGCGCCGCTTGCTCCCTGCCCGGGGAGGCGGGTTTTCCGGAATCCTCCAAATTGCATTTGACAGAAAGCCGTCCGTGGGGTATCATCTTCATGCGCACAGTTTGTGCAGATGCGCATGAATTATCCGCCGGGCGGCTTGCGTGCCGGCGGCAGAGAAAGAGGAGGTGCTGCCGATGCTGATTGCAGCGCTGGAGGCCGGCGGCAATACCATGACCTGCTCCATTGGCACCCCGCAGCAGGGGGTGATGCAGCGGGCGTCGTTCCAGACGGTATCGCCTGAGGTGACGATCCCGCAGATCGTGGCGTTTATTCAGAAATTCGAGGTGAGCGCGCTGGGCATCGGCTCGTTCGGGCCGCTGGATCTGAACCCGGCCTCGCCCACCTACGGCTATATCACCGGCACGCCCAAGGCCGAGTGGCGCAATGTTCCGCTACTGCCGCGCCTGCGCGACGCGCTGGGCATCCCCACGGAGATCGACACCGCCACCAACGCGGCGGCGCTGGCCGAGCAGCGCATGGGCGCAGGCAAGGGCACGAAGGTGATGCTCTACGTCACCGTCGGCTCCGGCGTGGGCGGGGGCATTGTGGTGAACGGGCAGCCCGTGCACGGCCTGGTGCATCCGGAGCTGGGGCACATGATCATGGATGTGCAGGAGGGCGACCCCATGCCCGACGGCATCTGCCCGTTCCACCGGCACTGCCTCGAGGGCATGGCCAGCGCGCCTGCGATCGAGAAGCGCTGGGGCCTGTCGGCGAAGCTGATGACGGAGGATCACCCCGCCTGGGCGCTGGAGGCGTCGTATCTGGCGCAGATGTGCGCCAACGCCGTGGTGATGCTCTCGCCGGAGGTGATCGTGCTGGGCGGGCTGGTGATGCAGCACGCGCCGCTCTACGCCATGATCCGCCGGGAGACGCTGCGCCTTTTGGGCGGCTACGTCGACAGGATCACCCAGGAGAACATCGACCGCTATATCGTGCCGCCCGCGCTGGGCATCAACGCCGGCGTGACCGGCGCGCTGCTGCTTGGCGCGCAGGCGCTGGAGCAGGCGGAGGGCGCGGCGGATGCGCAGTTCGAGCCGATTTGAAGGTTTGCGTTGCCAAAAATGCGATTTTCCGGAATCGCATTTTTTCTTTTTCGTTTTTTCGGAGCTATTCCTTCCATGACCGGGAGCAATTTGGAAGGAAATGAATTTGATGGTGAAAAAAGCTTGATTTTCGGATTCGGATGCTATACAATAAAGAATATTCATTTCTGATGCGTTGTGAAGGTGTTTTCCCCGGTGGAATGGCCCGCTGCGGAAGGTGCATCAGGCGCAAGGTCACGCGGAGGTGCGTATGGATTCCAAGTTTCTGATGTATGTCTTCAAGCGGCTGCTTCTGGCGGTGATGACGATCTTCCTGGTCGTCGCGATCACCTTCTTCGTGATGCACGCGATTCCGGCCAGTCCCTTCAGCTCTGAAAAGGCAAAGTCCGATGCGACGATTGCCGCACTGGAGGCGAAGTACGGCTTTGACAAGCCCGTTCCCGTACAGTTTGTCAACTATATCAAGGGCATCCTGCACGGCGATTTCGGCCTGTCCACCAAGTGGATCGGCTCGACGGTGTCGGAGCTGATCTCCGGCGCGCTGCCGTATTCGGCGCGCATGGGCGTCTGCGCTGCGGCGCTGGCTATCGTCTGCGGCGTGGTGCTGGGCGCTATGGCGGCGCTGGGCCGCGGCGGCATGATGGATAAGGTGATTCAGGTTGTGACGACGGCGCTGGTGTCCATGCCCAATTTCGTCATCGCCACGCTGCTGCTGATCATCTTCGGCCTCAAGCTCAAATGGCTGCCGACCATGGCGAACCAGGAGGGCGGCATGATCCTGCCGATCATCTCGCTGTCGCTGTATCCGATGGCGTACATCACGCGCCTGGAGCGCTCGAGCATGCTCGACGTGCTGGGCCAGGATTACATCCGCACCGCGCGCGCCAAGGGTCTCAAGAACGCTGTTGTCATCTTCAAGCACGCGCTCAAAAACGCGATGGGCCCGGTTGTCACCTATGCCGGCCCGATGCTGGCGTACATCCTGACCGGCTCCATGGTGGTGGAGAACATCTTCTCCGTGCCGGGGCTGGGTCGCCTGTTCGTCAACAGCATGCTGCGCACGGACTACATGATGATCATGGGCGTGACCATCGTGCTCGCCGTGATGATCGTGGTGATGAACTTCCTGGCGGATGTCGTGTACAAGCTGCTGGATCCGCGCATTGATCTCTCTTAACCGACCTGAGGTGAACCGAAATGGAAAACGAAAAGAAAATCAAGAAAAATCCGCTGAGCCTTCAGATCGACCCCCAGCTCTTTGAGCGGGCGAGCGACGAGGAGAAGGCGCAGATCGTCACCCAGCGCGAGTCCGTTTCCTTCATGCGGGACGCCATGCGCCGCCTGGTTAAGAACAAGATGGCCATGACCTGCCTTGTGCTGCTGATCATCATCACGCTGATCGCGATTTTCGTGCCGATGATTTATCCCTACAACTATACGCAGCAGGACGTGACGGGCAAATACCTGCAGCCGTTCGAGTACTCCAAAAAGGAGCAGGCGCGCATTGCCCGCGGCGAGGATGTCTTCCCGCACATCATGGGCACGGATAACCTGGGCCGCGATTACTGCATCCGCGTGATCTACGGCACGCGCATCTCGCTGATGGTCGGCTTTATCTCTGCGCTGATCGTCGTGTGCATCGGCATCCTGTACGGCTCGATCTCCGGCTATTTCGGCGGGAAGGTCGACATTGTGATGATGCGCATCGTCGACATCATATACTCTTTGCCGGACGTGCTGATCGTGATTCTGCTCTCCGTGGCGATCAAGGACATCATCAGCACATCGAAAAGCGAGCTGGTCGTCAAGCTCGGCGCGGGCATGATCTCCATCTTTATCGTCTTCGGCCTGCTCTACTGGGTCGGCATGGCGCGCCAGGTGCGCGGCCAGATTCTCTCCATCAAGGAGCAGGAGTATGTGATGGCCTCCCGCGCGATGGGCGCGTCGCCCGCGCACATCATCCTTCAGCACATGATCCCCAACTGCGTGTCCGTCATCATCATCACCGCGGCCATGCAGATCCCCAGCGCTATCTTCACCGAGTCGTTCCTGTCCTTCGTGGGCATGGGCGTGTCGATGCCGATGCCCTCGCTTGGCTCTCTGGCCTCCGATGCGCGCAGCGGCCTGGTGTCCTATCCGTATATGCTGATTTTCCCGGCGGCGACGATCTTCCTGATCGTCCTGTCGTTTAACCTGCTGGGCAACGGCCTGCGCGACGCGTTTGATCCCAAGCTGCGCTCGTAAGAGAAGGAGGAAGCAAACATGGCGATGCTAGAAGTCAGGGATCTGCGCACCTCCTTCTTTACCCCGGCGGGCGAAGTCAAGGCGGTCAATGGTATATCCTTCAATCTGGACAGCGGCAAGGTGCTGGGAATCGTCGGTGAATCCGGCTCCGGCAAGTCCGTTTCCGCATACTCCATCCTTCAGATCCTGACCAATCCGGGCAGGATCGTGGGCGGCAGCATCAAGTTCAAGGGCGAGGAGCTTGTCGGCGCGCCGGAGAAGACGATGCGCCGGATCCGCGGCAACAAGATCTCCATCATCTTCCAGGATCCGATGACGAGCCTGAACCCGGTGTACACCATCGGCAACCAGCTGATGGAGGCGATCCTCCTGCATACCGACCGCAACCGGGAGCAGGCCAGGGCGCGCGCCGTCGAGATGCTGCAGCTGGTGGGCATCAACGAGCCGGAGAAGCGCCTTTTGCAGTATCCCTACGAGCTTTCCGGCGGCATGCGCCAGCGCGTGATGATCGCCATGGCGCTGGCCTGTGAGCCGGACATCCTGATCGCGGACGAGCCGACGACGGCGCTGGACGTGACCATTCAGGCGCAGATCCTGGAGCTGATGCAGGATCTGCAAAAGAAGCTGGGCATGGCCATCATCATGATCACGCACGATCTGGGCGTCATTGCCAGCCTGTGCGACGAGGTGATCGTCATGTACGCGGGCAGCGTGTGCGAGCGCGGCACGGCGGATGCGATCTTCTACCGCCCGGCGCACGAGTACACGAAGGGGCTGCTGCGCTCCATCCCCAATATCGACAACGACGACAAGGAGCGGCTGGTGCCCATCACCGGCACGCCGATCGATCTGCTGAACATGCCCAAGGGCTGCGCCTTCGCGCCGCGCTGTGAGCGTGCCATGAAGGTCTGCCTGACGCAGTGCCCCAAAGAGGTGCCGGTGGGCTGCGACCACATGAGCGCCTGCTGGATGAACGTGTGCGACGGTGTAGCGCGCGGCTGCATCCAGACGGATGAGGCCGGCAAAATCACCGCGATTGATCTGGAGGGCACGCTGAATCAGACGAAGGGAGGTGCGGCGCAGTGAGCGAAAACGAAAGGTATCTGGTTGAGGTTCGCCATCTGAAGCAGTACTTCCCGATTGCCACGGGCTTCCTGAAGGATACGATGCTCAAGGCGGTGGACGACGTCTCCTTCAGCATCCGCCGGGGCGAGACGCTGGGCCTGGTGGGCGAATCCGGCTGCGGCAAGACCACCGTCGGCCGCACGCTGCTGCACCTCTACAAGCCGACGGCGGGCGAGGTGATCTTTGACGGCAAGCCCGTGTGCAAGAGCACGATGCGCGAGTTCCGCCGCCGCGCCCAGATCGTCTTTCAGGATCCGTATTCCTCGCTCAATCCACGCATGACGGTCGGCGACATCGTCGCCGAGCCACTGGACGTGCACAGGATGTACAAGACCCGCGCAGAGCGCAACGAGCGCGTGCGCGAGCTGCTCGCCACGGTGGGCATCTCCAGCGAGCAGGCGACCCGCTATGCACACGAGTTCTCCGGCGGCCAGCGCCAGCGCATCGGCATTGCCCGCGCCCTGGCCTCCAATCCGGAGTTCATCGTCTGCGACGAGCCGGTCTCCGCGCTGGATGTGTCCATTCAGGCGCAGGTGGTCAATATGTTCGAGGATCTCCAGCAGCAGCTGGGGCTGGCCTATCTGTTCATCGCCCACGACCTGAGCGTGGTCAAGCACATCTCCAACCGCATCGCGGTGATGTACCTGGGACACATCGTGGAGATGGCCGACGCGAACGAGCTGCACCGCCACCCGGTGCATCCGTATACGATTTCCCTGCTCTCTGCGGTGCCGATTCCCGACCCGCAGCGCGCCAAGGCGAACAAGCGCATCATGCTCGAGGGCGACGTGCCCAGCCCGATGCGCATGCCCAGCGGCTGCCCGTTCCGCACCCGCTGCTCCCGCGCGACGGCAAAATGCGCCGAGTGCCGCCCGGAGCTGCGCGAGGTGGCGCCGGGGCATGTGGCTGCCTGCCACAACCTGTGAGCCTGCTGATTCGGTTGAAACGTCGAAGACGATTCAATAATCTTGTCATTCTTTAAAAGGAGGATATCCCATGAAAAAGATCCTTGCTCTGGTTCTTGCCCTGGCCATGGTGATGGCGCTGGGCATGACCGCCCTGGCGGACGGCGAGATCGTCTCCCTCATGTACGGCGGCGGCACGCCGGAATCCATGGACCCGGCGCTGAACTCTGCTTCCACCGGCTCCAACCTCATCCGTCTGGCGTTCGCCGGCCTGATGGGCACCCGTGTCACCGACGGCGTGGTGACCAAGGAGCCGGAGCTGGCGGAGAGCTATACCATCTCCGATGACGGCCTGGTCTACACCTTCACCCTGCGTGAGGGCCTCAAGTGGTCCGACGGCAGCGACTTCTTCGCTTCCGACGTCGTCAAGAGCTGGAACCGCGCGGCTTCCGAGGAGCTGGGCGCTTCCTACGGCTTCCTGTTCGACGTGATCGACGGCTACGGCACCGGCAGCCTGAACGTGGTGGCTGACGACGCCGCCCGCACCGTGACCGTCACCCTGAAGGCGCCGTGCGCGTACTTCCTGGAGCTGTGCGGCTTCACCACCTTCTGCCCGGTGAAGACCGATGTCGCCGACGCTGAGGGCGCCTGGGCGACCAAGCCCGAGACCTTCATCGGCACCGGCCCCTTCAAGATGGTGTCCTACAAGGTCGACGACGTGATCGAGTACGTCAAGAACGAGAACTACTGGAACGCGGAGAACGTGAAGCTCGGCGGCGTCAACGCCTACCTGTCCGAGGATTCCGTCGCGATCCTGGCCGCCTATGAGGCGGGCGCTGTCTCCTTCATCCAGACCATGGATCCGGCCGAGTTCGATCGCCTGAACGCGACCTACCCGGGCGAGCTGCAGATCAAGGAGCAGATCGGCACCTACTACGTCCTGTTCAACGTGCACAAGGACCTCTCCCCGGAGGGCAAGACCTTCTCCCAGGCGGAGCAGTCCAAGGCGCGCTATGCGCTCGGCCTGATGGTCAACCGTCAGGATCTGGTGGACTATGTGACCATGGGCGGCCAGGTTCCGGCGACCGGCTTCTATCCGACCTCTCTGGGCGACGGCGCCAACGGCGTTGTCCGCGGCGAGGGCCAGCTCTACACCGAGTACTACACCGGCACTGCGACCTACTCTGACGAGTATCCGGCCTACACCGTCGATCAGGTGGAGGCGGCGAAGATCATGATGGAGCTGGGCTACAGCACCACCGGCAGCCTCGAGACCGGCGACCTGAAGTTCACCGACGTGCCGGGCTTTGAGTTCGCCTTCAACCAGAACGCGACCAACTCCGCGATCGTGCAGTACGTGCAGGAGTGCTGGAACACCTTCGGCATCCAGGCCACCATCAACACCGAGGCCTGGGCGACCCTGCAGACCAAGCTGAAGGCCGGCGACGCCGAGGCCTCCCGTATGGGCTGGGTGGCCGACTTCAACGACTGCGTGAACTTCCTGGAGATCTTCATCAGCAACTCCGGCAACAACTATCCGCGTCTGGGCCAGTCCCTGGGCGATTACACCCGCAACACCGCGAACACCGCGGACGCCGGTGTTGGCCCGTACTGGGGCGAGGGCAACGCGCAGACCTGGGCGGATTGCTACGATGCGCTCGTGACCGCGATCAAGAACGAGACCGACGTGAGCAAGCGTGCCGAGATGTGCGCTCAGGCTGAGAGCATCCTGATGAGCACCGGTGCTGTCGCTCCGCTGTACTACTACACCAACCCCGTGATGGTGAAGCCGAACGTCAAGAACCTCGCGGTTCTGCCGACCGGCGACGTCGTCTGGAACTACGCGTACATCGCGGATTAATCGATTCCTCCGGAGGCTCCCCTGTTGCGGGGAGTCTCTTTTTTCTGGAAACGGCTTGCATTTGCGGGGTAATAGTCCGGTTGGCTGCGGGATACGCTTCGATACACGACGGCTTCTGCTTCGACAATCGTCAAGCAGGTACAAATAACATGCCAAGCTGATGCGCTCTGCTCATCCATTCACGGTGGATGAGGATAACGCCGGTTGTTCTGAATGGAAGGAATGTGCAGGATGAGCCTGACAGCTTGTCCGCTGTGACCGGCAGTTGACAGGAGGAAGGGCATCAGGACGCGGGCAAGGAGGCTTTGTGCAAATCCCGCGCCTGTCAGCCCAAAAGCGATTCCTAGAGGTTCGCAAGTTTTTTGCGCGAGAGGCTTGACAACTGATCGTGGATTTGGTATAATAAACTCCGTCGATGAGACAAGCTCATCCGTTGGGGAATTGTGTAACGGCAGCACCTACGACTCTGACTCGTATTGTCTAGGTT
>JBJEYK010000337.1:0-2939 GCA_051886775.1 Candidatus Ventricola sp.
GAGACGGAGGTGAAGCCGCAGCGCGCTGCGATGTTCTGGATGGAGTCGCTCGTGGTGAGCAGCAGGTTCATCGAGCGGTGAATACGGTACTGATTGAGGTAGGTGAGCGGGGGCATGCCCATAATGCGCAGGAATTGCTTGCGGAAATAGCTCTCGCTCATCGAGCAGCAGCGCGCCAGCGTGCCGGTGGTGATGTCTTCCTTATAATGGGCGTGCACATAGGTGAGCGCCGGCTCGATGGGCTGGCGTCTGCCCGTGTCGGCCTGCCCGACCGGCGGAAACGGCGCGGGGGCAGTCACCTGATGGCCCAGCAGCGAGAGCAGCAGCAGCGTGCACAGCTCCAGGTCGGCGGTGAAGTCGTCGTCCGCGCGGCTGTACAGATCGAACATCAGCCGGATGACCTCGCCGATGCTCTCGCCCTGCGCCAGGAACAGGCCGTCCAGCGCGAAGGGGCCGCTCAGGTAGGCATAGGACGCGCGCAGGTGCTCGGGGACGAGGCGCGGCAGGAGGGCGTCGTTGATGACGACATAGCGCCAGTGAGTCAGCGGCGCGCCTGCATTCTGCTGGCTGTGATAGACCCCCCGCGGCGCGACGATGACGGAGCCGGCATGGAACGGCCAGCGGGCGTCCCGCAGCGTCACCGTGCCGCTGCCCGTCAGGCAGACGCCGATCTCCAGGCAGTTGTGCACGTGCGGCTTGTCCGGCATGTGGGGCGGGTAATAGGGCGTGTCGATCATCGCGACGATCAGCGCGTCGTCCTCCAGCGGGTAATTCCGGCACGCGCTGCTGAGCGGCTCCTCCAGCTGGCGGCGCAGCTCCTCGCTCATCTCAGTCGCCATGGGCAGGCACCTTCCCCGGGCAGATTCTGCGCAGCGTGTCCAGCAGCGGGCCGGTGGGCTGCAGATAGACCCGCACGAGCTTGCCCTCCTCCGCGCCCGTGCCGCGCGCAAAGAGGACGATGCCGGGCCTGTCCGGATCGTGGGCGGAGGTGTAGTAGGACACGCGGCGGGACTTGGCCGCGGCGTCGAACGCGGCCTGCGCCTCCTCAATCGCGCCGGTGCCCTGGTCGCCGATGATGATGACGCGCGAAAGGTCGATCTCCGCGAAGACGACGTTGCGCGGCTTCTGGCGCGGGCCGCTCAGGCGGCGGATGGTCAGGCGCGTGCCGTCGATCTGGTATTCATAGCTGACGCTGATCTCGCCCTTGTAGTACCAGGCAAAGAACAGCGTGCCCAGCGAGAGCACCAGCATGGGGAACCCCCACATGGTGCCCAGAAAGGTGAAGATGCCCACGCAGACGTACATCAGCACAAGCAGCACGCGCATGAGCGCCGGCGCCTTACGCGTGACGCTCTGGCGATAGGAAATCGACGCGATTTCGGGATTGAGGGACATGACGGAGAACCTCCTTTTGCGCTCAGCGCGCGGCTCCGTGCGGTCGGGGCGCGGCAGCGCTGCGCCGTTGAGGCGTTCAAGATAACGGGGGACGGGACAGACCCGCGCCGATGGGCGCGCAGAGATAATCCCCCGTCATCAGCGTACACTGTTTCAGAAGAAGGCATTCCGCTGCTTTCACAACGAAATGCCTTCTTGCTTTTGTCTGTTTGCCGGAAAGCGGATCACGCTGCGGCGCGTGAAGCTGTGAAGATGAGATTATGCCAGGATGGCCTTGCAGGCGTCGACCAGCGCGGCGTTGTCGCGCTCGGACTCCTCGTGGGATTTGGCGTTGGTGTTGACGTAGAGCTTGATCTTCGGCTCCGTGCCGGAGGGACGGATGCAGACCCAGGCGTCGTCCTCCAGCTCGAAGTAGAGCACGTCGGACTTGGGCAGGCCGGCCGGGGTCACCGCGCCGGTGGCGAGATCGGTGCGGGTGCCGGCGAGGTAGTCGCGCACGGCCAGCACCTTCTTGCCGGCGAGGGTCTTGGGCGCGTCGGCGCGCAGGCCCTTCATGATGGCCTGCATCTTGGCGACGCCATCCTTGCCCGGCAGGGTGACGGAGACAACCTTCTCGACGTAGTAGCCGAAGGTCTCGTAGATCTCCTGGAGGATGTCGTAGAGGGTCTTGCCCTGGGTCTTGGCCCAGGCGGCGGCCTCGGCGATCAGCAGCGAGGCGTTGACGCCGTCCTTGTCGCGCACGAAGGTGGAGGACAGGAAGCCGTAGCTCTCCTCAAAGCCGAAGACGAAGGTGTGGTCGCCCTTGTCCTGGAACTGCTGAATCTTCTCGGCGATCCACTTGAAGCCGGTCAGCGTGTCAAAGCAGGTCAGGCCGAAGCTCGCGGCGATCTTGCGCGCCAGCTCCGTGGAGACGACGGACTTGACGACCGCGCCGTCGGCGGGCAGGGTGCCCAGCGCCTGGCGGCTCTTGAGGATGTAGTACAGCAGCGTGCAGCCGATCTGGTTGCCGCTCATCAGGTAGTACTTGCCCTCGTTGTCCTTGACGGCGATGCCCACGCGGTCGCAGTCCGGATCGGTGCCGAAGATGCAGTCCGCGCCGACCTCGTCGGCCAGCTTCATGGCCATGGCGAACGCGGCGGGATCCTCGGGGTTGGGCACCTTGATGGTGGAGAAGTTCGGGTCGGGCAGCTCCTGCTCCTTGACGATGTAGACGTTCTCGATGCCGATCTCGGCCAGGATGCGGCGCACGGGCTTGTTGCCGGAGCCGTGCAGCGGGGTGTAGACGATCTTAAGCTCCTTGCCGGCGGTACGCATCAGCTCGGGCTGGACGGAGAGCGTCTTCACGTCGGCGATGTAGTCGTCGTCGACCTCCTTCTTGCCGATGATGTGCAGCAGGCCGCTCTCGAGCGCCTTGCCCTCGTCCATCTCCACCGCGTCCTGGTAGCGGTTCCTGCGAATCATGGCGAGCACCTGGTCGGCGTACTCGGGGGGCATCTGCGCGCCGTCCTCCCAGTAGACCTTGTAGCCGTTGTACTGCGGCGGGT
>JBJEYK010000338.1:0-14363 GCA_051886775.1 Candidatus Ventricola sp.
TACACGGGCGGAATCCACTGGCTGCCCTCCTGATCCAGCCTGAACTTGCCGCAATTCTTGCACTGATAGTACGCCTTGAAGCCGGCGTAGAGGCATGTCGGCGGCTGCTCATCATACCGAGCCGTATCCGCATGCTGTGTACACTGCACGGTGATCGTGAACTCTTGCCGCTTGCCGGTCACGCTCATCAAAATGAACATGGCCTCGCCTTCATTTTGGTCCAGATTAAACGTTTCGTTTTTCTTTTTCGTCTTAAGCGTTTCCGTTTCCAAATCAAGCTCCAGCCTGTCACGGTCGAAACTCACGATGTCGAAGGTCTTCAGGTCGTTGATCCGCTGCTTGCCGTCGACATCCACGCAGATCTGCACCGTGCCGAAAAGCTCCACCGTGCTGCTGAGCAGATACGGCTCGGACACCGAATCGTGCAGCTCGATCGTCGCCTTCTTGGTGAGACCGCCGGGCGCCACCACGCGCACGGTCGTGGTCTCCTGATCCTTCGCCGTGGGCGCGGTCAGCGTCACGACGTCATCGGTGCCCGTGTAGACGAGCTTGTCGTCCACATACCAGGTCAGTCTGCCGCTGACGCCACTGGGCGCCAGGCCGAACACCCCCATCTGGAACTCCCCGCCCCGCTCGGCCATGATCTGGCCGCTCAGGAAAAAGCTTGTCACCTCCGGGCACACGCGCACCGGCACGGTGCAGGCGTACTGCCCGTCCACCGTCGCCCGCAGCTGCGCGCTGCCCGACTTCACGCCGGTGAAGGTATCGCCCTCGGCCTTGATGAAGTCCGTGCCGCTGACCACCTCCAGCGTCACCTCGCCGCGATAGTCCGCCGGGAAGGGCATGAGCGTGAAGCTGTCCGCCGCGATCGTGCGGCGCTCGTCCACGTCCATCACCAGCTCCGTCGCGTCCTTCAGGCTGAGCACAGGCGTCCCGGAGTCGGTCGTGACGATACGGTACCCCATATTCCTGTACCAGGCATACGCGTCGCTGCCCTCGCTGCAGTAGATCGTGGGCGCCGTATTGAGAGACAGGGTTTCGGCCGGCACCTGCAGGCTGTCCGGCAGGTAGAGCTTCTCCGTGCCGTACAACGTCGTGGACGGCAGGCTGGTCACCCCGTCCGGGATGGTGACATTCTTCGCGCGGAGGCGGAAGTCTCCGTTCGTGGGCGGGGTACGCTGGAGACGCAGGTTGACATAGGTCGTTTCGGTATCTATCCATTCGGTGATCCCCTCCGGCACCACAACGTTCTCCCTGGAGCCGGTGTAGGAGACGACCGCCACGCTATTCACATCCGTCTGCTTCAGCGTGAACGCCGGGTTGCCCTTCATCGTGAAGGGCGCCTGGCTGAGACCTCTGGCGGTCTTTGTATTCGGATTGCAGATGATCTGCTTCACGCCCGTCAGCGCATCGCCATAAAGGGACACATTGTCCGGCAGCGTGATCACGGCGCTTGTGCAGCCCTGATACGCGCACGCCCAGATGATCGTCACGCCCGCGGGGATGTCCACAGCCGTCAGGCCGGTGCAGTCCTTGAACGCCTCGGCCCCGATCTCTGTCACGCCCGCAGGGAGGGGCAGGCTCGTCAGGGCGGCGCAGCCGGTAAACGCATTGGCGTGGATTTCCGTCAGCCCCGCCGGGAGCGTCACGTCCTTCAGCTTGCTGCAGCCGCTGAACATGCCTGCGCCGAGAGCCGTCACGCCCGCGGGGAGCGTCACGCTCTCCAGGCTGGTGCAGTTCAGGAATAAGCTTTCCGGGATTTCCTTCAGGCTGGCGAGCAGCGTCGCGCTCTGCAGCGCGCTGCAGCCCTCGAACACCGACTCAGACATGGTCGTCACGCTCGCAGGGACCGTCACGTGCTCAAGTCCGGTGCAGCCCTTGAACGCCCAGGCCCTGATCGTCTTCACGGTATCGGGAATCGTCACGCCCGTCACCGTGCTACAGTTCTCGAACGCGCTCAGCTGGATGACCGTCACGCCCGAGGGGATCGTCACATCCCCGCCCACGCCGGCGTAGGATTGCAGAATGATCTCGCCTTCCTCGTCATAGAACAGGAGGTCGGGATTCTCCGGCGTGCTGTAGCGATAGCCCTCGCCGCATGCGCTCAGCGCCTTCGCCGTCACCGACCCAAGGCCGCAGACAATCCTGCCGGCAGCGTTGAACGCACCCTCCCCGATCGTGGCAACGTTGTCGGGCAGCGTGATCTGCGCCGAGGTGCAGGAATAAAACGCATTTTTCCCGATGGACGTCACGCCGGCCGGGACGGTCACCTGCTGGAGACTTCCGCACATCTGGAGCAAGCTGCTCGGGATGCTCGTAAGCCCCTGCGGCAGCGTTACGCTGGTCAGGGGAGTCCCGTACAGCGCGGCATCCCCGATGGACGTCACGCTGTCGGGCAGATTCGCGCTGAGCAGGCCGCTCGTGTCGAACGCACAGCTTCCGATGCTCTGCAGCCCCTGCGCAAAGGGGTAGGCCGCCAGCGTGGAGCAATGCGCGAACGCGTCATCGCCGATGGTCTTCACGCCGGACGCGCCCGTCACGCTCGCCAGCGACGAGCAGTAGGTGAACGCACTAGCCTCGATGCTTACGACGGTGGACGCGATCTGAGCCTCCGTGAGCATCGACATATAGCAGAAGGCATTCCTGCCGATGCTGGTCACACCTTCCTCAATGACCACCTTCACCAGACGCTCATTGTAATTCGACCACTCCGTGTCGGCGCTGTCCCAATCCGTCATGGCGCCGCTGCCGGAGATCGTCAGCGTGCCGTTATCGGCGAGCACCCAGGTCAGGCTGTCGCCGCAGGTGCCACGGGCGATTTCGGCCAGCGCACAGGATGAACTGAGCATCAGCGCCAGCAGCGCCGCCCATACCAAACACCATGTTTTCCTCATCAGGATTCCTCCTCCGGCTCCGGGGCGTTGACCGGCGTGCGCCTCATCCGGCTGCGCACTGCGTCAGGCCCATGCCCCCATATATGACCATTATAATGGTTTGGCCCGTCGATTGCAAGGAAAAACCATGCAGCCCTCCCAAAAACTGCACACCATACTGCACACAATCCTGCACATAAAGACTGCCGGGCGCTTTGTCCCGGCAGTCGGAGATGATGGGATTTGACAATCAGCGGAAGATGATGTCCAGCTCCGGATCGCACCCCTCAAAGGCGCTTGTGGGCATGCTCTCCTCCAGCGCCGCCGGGAGGAAGATGCGCCGCAGCGCGGTGCAGCCCGCGAAGGCGCGCTCGCCGATGGACGTGCAGCCCTGCGGCACCACGATAGCCTGCGCCGTCACCCCGGCAAACGCCTCGTCCCGGATCGTGCTGAGCGCGGACGGCAGGGTCATCACGTTCAGCCCGGTCATGCTGAAGGTCTTTCCGCAGTCGCGGCAGGAGCCGTTCTGCTCATGGTGGATGCGCGTCACGGGAAGCACCCAGCTTCCCTCCCCGATCTCCTCGCCTGCGGCATTGAAGAACCGCCCGCAGCCCACACAGACCTCGTAGGCCGCGTTGCCCGGCTCGGCGCAGGTCGGCTCTACAGCGGGCACCTTCGTCCGATAGGCGTGCTGCGTATCCTGTGCCTCGACCCTGAGATACGTCCACTTGCCGGACAGCCCTTGCACGCGGAAGGTCACCGTGCCAACCCCTGTCGCCTTCACGAGGCCGTCTTCCAGCGTCAGCACTGTGGCCGCGCTGCCCAGCTCGATCCCGCCATAGGTCAGCGGATCATTGACGAATTCTTCCCCGTCAGCTTCCACGCAGATTTCCACCAGGCTGCCGCATTCCACCACGCTGCTGCGCAGGTACGGGTCGGAAATCGTCTCGGGGATCCTGACCGTCACCTCGCTGCTGACGCCGCCGGGCGCTGTCACACGCACGGTCGTGGCGGCCTGCCCCTCGTGCGCGGTCAGCGTGAGGGACATGTCGGTGCCCTCATACACCTGCACGCCGTCCTGCGTCCAGGTCAGCCTGCCGCTGACATCCTCCGGCGCAAGCTCCTGCACCGATACGGTGAAGGTCTGCCCCGCCCGGCAGATCGAGGGCGCCTTCAGGACGATGCGCTCCGCCGCCTGATACACATGCACCGGGATATTCGCCGCAAACCGTCCATCCATCGTCGCCGTCACCGCCGCGTCGCCCGGCTTCAGCGCGGTAACGGTCAAGCCGTCCACCGTCAGGTCGCCGGAGGCAAGCGACAGCTCGCCGCGATAATCCGTGGGAATCGGCGAGAGCGAGAAGTCCGCCCCGTCCAGGGTGATGGATTCGCCCACGTCCAGCGCAATCGTGCCCCGATAGGTGAGGGTGCACACGCTCTCCCAGCTGTCCGTGCAGATATCGTATCCGTTGAACATCGCCCAGGCCTGCGCCGTGCTGCCCTCGCTGCAATAAATCACGGGCTTCGTACCGGAGAAGATCACGCCGTCGAATGTCTCCACGCTGTCCGGCAGATACAGCTTCTGTACGCCCGTCAGCGAGAGGGCGCCCAGGTTCGTCACGCCCTCCGGCACGGTGACGTTTGCCGCCGTGAGGCTGAAGCTGCAATCCGCGTCCATCGTCGCAGGCAGGCGCAGGCTGGCAAAGGCTGTATCCGAGCTCCACTGCATGACCCACGGGGGAAGCAGCACCATCTCTGTGGAACCGGTGTATTCGGAAATGCTGACTGTTCCGCCGCTCTCCCTCAGCTCGAAATCCATATACCCCGGCTGGAAATAATGGCAGCCCGACAGTGCGCTGGATGTCTCCGTTTTCGGGTTGCAGATGATCTTCTTCACATCGTAAAACGCATCGCTGCCGATGCTGGCGATACCGTCCGGCAGCGCGATTTCCGCCTGGGTGCAACCAAAAAACGCAGCCACCCCGATGCTTGTCACGCTATCGGGAATCGTCACGTCCGTCAGGCTGGTGCAGCGATTGAACACATTCCCCGCAATGCTTGTCACACCCGCCGGGATCGTCACCCCTGTCAGGCTGGCGCAATTGCAGAACGCATCTTCCCCGATGCTGGTCACGCTCTCTGGGATCGTCGCTTCCGTCAGGGCGCTGCAATTCAGGAATGCCCGGCTTCCGATGCTCGTCACGCCTTCGGGAATCGTCACGCTCGTCAGGCTCACATTGCCGTAAAACGCGTTATTCCCGATGCCCGTTACGACCTGCGGGATGACGACATCCCCGCCCATGCCGGCGTATTTCTTCAGAATGGTCTCCGATCCGCTGTCGCACAGCTGGAAGGCCGGATAGTCCGCCATGCAGTAGCTGTATCCCGCCTGGGATACAGCCGCCGCCGTTGCCGTCTGCGGGCGGCAGACGATCCGCTTCACCTGGTCAAACGCGCCGCTGCCCACGCTGGTGATGCCGTCCGGCAGCGTGATTTCCGCCTGCGTGCAGCCATAAAACGCTTCCTGCCCGATACTCGTCACGCTCGCGGGGACCGTCACGCCTGTCAGCTCTTCCCGCCCCCTGAACGCGTTGTACCCAATCGACGTCACAAATCCGGGAATCTCCACATCGGTATCCTGTCCGTCATACCTGCTCAGCTCGACGCCCGCCCCGCTGTCGCACAGCAGGAAATCCGGATTCCCCGGCGCGCAGAACAGATAGTCCGCGTTCGCATTCAGCAGCGCGGCAGACGTAGCCGTCTGCGGATTGCAGATGATGCGCCGCACGCCATGGAACGCAAAGGGATCGATGCTTTCAACCGTATCCGGGAGCAGGATCTCCGCCTGCGTGCAGTCATAGAACGCGCTGTACGCGATCACCGTCACGCCCTTGGGAATCGTCACGGCCGTCAAGCCGGTGCAGCTGTGGAACACCGAGCTGGCAATTTCGGTCATGCCCTCGGGAAGCGTCACGCTCGTCAGGCTGCTGCATCCGGAAAACGCGCTTTCTCCGATGCTCGTCATGCCCGACGGAAGCGTCACGCTCGTCATGCTGCTGTTGCCGGAAAACGCAGAATCGCCGATGTGCGTCACACCTGCCGGGATCGTCAGGCCCGTCAGGCCGCAGCCGGAGAATGTCCGGTCTCCGATGCTCGTCACACCCGTGGGGATGACAACGTCGCCGCCCTTGCCGCAGTAGCCCACAAGGATCGTCTCCGCGCCTTCATCGCGCAGCAGATAATCAGGCTGTCCCGCCAGGCAGTACCGGTAGCCCATCTGGCCCAATGCCGCCGCCGTCGCCGTTTTTGGGGCGCAGATGAGGCTTCGCACACTGTCAAACGCACCGCCGCCCACGCTGGTGATGCCGTCCGGCAGTGTGATTTCCGCTTGTGAACAGCCGGAGAACGCGGAATCGCCGATGCTCGTCACGCTCTGTGGGAGCGTCACGCTCGTCAGGCTCCGGCAGTCCTTGAACGTGTATTTCTCGATGCCCGCAACCCCCGCAGGAATGGTCACATCCTCCAGCCTTTCGCAGCCGGAAAACGCAAACCATCCGATGCTCGCCACGCTCTGCGGAATGGTCACGCCCGTCAGGCTCTGACAGCCGGAAAACGCGTATTCCCCGATGCTCGTCACGCCCTGCGGGATGGTCACGCCCGTCAGGCCGTAGCAGTCCGAAAACGCATGTTCCCCGATGCCCGTCACGCCCTGCGGGATCACAGCCTCCCCGCCTTCGCCGGTATACGCCGCAAGAACAAGCTCCTCGCCCTGCCCGGTCAGAAGGAAATCCGCATAGCCCGGCAGGCAGAACCTGTATCCCGCCTGGCACAATGTCCGGGCCGTCGTCGTCTTCGGCTGGCAGAAGATGCGCAGCACATTGTCAAACGCAATGCTGCCAATGCGTTCGATGCCGTCCGGCAGCGTGATCTCCGCCTTCGCGCACGCAGTGAACGCGGAGGCTCCGATGCTCGTCACGCTGTCCGGCAGGACGACGCTCTCCAGCGCGCTGCAGTCGCTGAACATGTATGCGCTGATGCCCGTCAGCCCCTGCGGGAGGGTCACGCCCGTCAGCCCGGTGCAGGTGCTAAACGCATAGTCGCCGATGCTCTTTATGCCCTCCGGGATCGTCAGCGCAGTTAGGCTGCGGCAGCCGGAAAACGCAGAGCTCTCAATGCTGGTCACGCTGTCCGGGATCGTCACCTGCGTCAGTGCGCTGCAATTGCAAAACGCAGCTTTGCCGATGCCCGTCAGGCCCTGCGGAAGCGTCACACGCTTCATCGCGCTGCAATTGAAAAACGTAGAATCCAGGATGCCCGTCACGCCCTTGGGAATGTCCACGCTCTCCAGGCTGACGCACTCGCTGAACGCGCCGTCGCCGATGCTCGTCACGCTCTCCGGGATGCTCACGCTCTTCAGGCCGCTGCAATAGATGAACGCGTTGTACCCGATGCTTTTTACGCCAGAGGGAAGCACGACGCTCGTCAGGCTGCTGCAGCCGTTAAACGCGCTGTCGCCGATGCTCGTCACGCCAGCCGGGATGGTCACGCTCGCCAGGCTGGCGCAGCCAGAAAACACCCGCTCGGCAATCCCTTCCACGCCCTCCGGGATCGTCACGCCCTCCAGGCTGGTGCAGCCCTCAAACGCAGCGCTGCCGATGCTCGTCACGCTCTCCGGGATGCTCACGCTCGTCAGGCTGCGGCAGGCCTGGAAGGTCGCTCCCTCGATACACGTCACGCCGGACGGGATCGTCACACTCGTCAGGGCGCAGCTCAAAAACGCGCCGTACCCGATGCTCGTCACGCCGGACGGAATTGTCACGCTCTGAAGACCGCTGCAATTCTCGAACGCCCAGCTGCCAATGCTTTGGACTTTTTCCGGCAGCGTGACGCTCGTCAGGCTGCTGCAGTTCTGAAATGCACAGGTCGAGATGGACGTCAGGCTGTTTGGCAGCGTCACGTCCGCCAGGGCGGTGCAGCCGCTGAAGGTGTAATCCTCGATGCAGGTCACGCCCTCCGGGATCGTCACGCCCTCGAGGCTGACGCAGCCGCTGAACGCACGGCTTCCGATGCCCGTCATGCTCTCCGGCAGCGTCACGCCCGTCAGGCCGGTGCAGCCGCTGAAGACGGCGTTTTCCACACGCTTGACCCCCGCGGGGATCGTCACGTCCGTCAGCTTCCGGCAATCCTGAAAGGCTCCTTCGCCGATGGCGGTCACGCTCGACGGAAGCGCTGCGTCCGCCAGCCTGATGCAGCCGTTGAACGCGTAGCTGCCGATGCCCGTCAAGCCCTCCGGGAGCGTCGCGCGCGTCAGCTTGATACAGCCGCTGAACGCATAGCTGCCAATGCCCGTCACACTGTCCGGCAGCGTCACGCCCGTCAGGTCAAGGCAGCCCTTGAACACGTTGTCCGCGATCACGTTCACGCCCGCAGGGATCGTCACCTCCCCGCCCGCGCCCGTGTACCGGTCGAGCGTGGTGATGCTTTCGGCATCGTAGAGCAGGCAGTCGGGATTGCCCGGCGCGCAGTAGCGGTAGCTCGCGCTGGCTGCGTACAGCGACGCCGCCGTCTTCGAATGCGGGCTGCAGAAGATGCGCTTCACGTCGTCAAACGCATAGGCGCCGATGCGGGTGATGCCGTCCGGCAGCGTGATTTCCGCCTGCTCACAGCCGCTGAACGCGTAGATATCGATGGCCGTCACGCCCGACGGAACAGTCACCGCCGTCAGGCTGCTGCAGCCCTCAAACACGTCCGCGGCGACGCTCGTCAGCTTCTCCGGGATATTCACCCGGGTCATGCTTGCGCAGCCCAGGAAGGCGGATTCTCCGATGCTCGTCACGCTGTTCGGGATGTCGGCGCTCTCCAGGCTTCTGCAAATGGAGAAGGCGTTCTTCCCGATGGTCAGCAGGGTCGTCGGAAGCGTCACACGCGCAAGGCCGGCGCAGTTGTCGAACGCAGAGTCCCCAATGCTCGTCACGCCCTCCGGGATGGTCACCGCCGTCAGGCCGGTGCAGCCCGCGAAAACGTTCTTCTCGATCTGCGTCACACCCTGCGGAATGGCGACCTCCCCGCCCTCGCCGGCATACGCCGCCAGGATAGTCTGCCCATCCTTGTCGTAGAGCAGGCAGTCCGGCGCGCCCGGCGCGCAGTAGCGGTGGTTCGCGCTGGATACGTACAGCGACGCCGCCGTCTTCGAATGCGGGCTGCAGAAGATGCGCTTCACACCGTCGAACGAGCCGGTACCCACGCTGGCGACCCCGTCCGGTAGCGTGATTTCCGCCTGCGTGCAGCCCTTGAACGCATAGTTGCCAATGCTCGTCACACCGGACGGGACGGTCACCGCCGTCAGACTGGTGCAGTCCCTGAACGCATTCTCCGCAATGCTCGTCACACCGAACGGGATGTTCACGCTGGTCAGGCTTGCGCAGCCGTAGAACATATCGGATTCAATCTGCGTCACACCGGACGGGATGTTCACGCTGGTCAGGCTTGCGCAGGAGCTGAACACACTGCTTCCCAGCCTCTTCACGCCCTCGGGGATCGTCACCCCGGTCAGCTTGGTGCAGTCGGAAAACGCATACAACTCAATCTGAATCACGCTCGCGGGAATCGTCACGCTCTCCAGGCTCTCGCAGTGGGAGAACAGATTGCCGGCAACGTATTTCAGGCCGTCCGGAAGCACAAGGCTTGTCAGGCCGCTGTACCCGAACGCGCCAGCCTCGATGCTCGTCACGCTGAGCGGGATGGTCAGGCTCGTCAGGCTTTGGCAACGCTGGAACGCGCACGCATCAATGGTCCTGAGGCCCTCCGGGAGCTGCACGTTCGACAGGCTGGCACAGCCGATAAACGCACTTTCCCCGATGCGTGTCACGCCCGAGGGGATCGTCACGCTCTCTATGCCCAGGCCCATGAATGCATGATCACCGATGCTCGTCACGCCCTCCTTCAGCACCAAAGCCTGAATTTGCTCGCGCACGTCATACCACGGCAAACTCGTTAAGTTGAAATAATTCTCCATATCTCCGCTGCCGGAAATCGTCAGCGTCCCCGCGTCATCCAGCTCCCAGGTCAGATTCTCTCCGCAGGTGCCTCTGCCAAGCTCAGCCAGCGCGCAGGCCGACGCCGCCGTCATCAGCAGCGCCAGAAGCAGGGCCAGCAGGGTGTTCGTTCGCTTCATGACAGGTCTCCTCCTCCAGCTCCGGGTCTGCCGCCCGGCGCATCATTTTGTCCAGCCGCACGCTTACAGGCATGCGTTCACACGCCAAAGAAAAATGCCCCATTTATTACCATGATTATAGCCCATCGCCCCGCCAAGTTCAAGGGAAACCCGTGCTGCAAATGGAAAAACTGCCGGGCGCTTCCTCCCGGCAGTCGGATACAGAATTCAGTTTGCCTCAAGCGTGCCGACCAGCTGCTGCGCGCTTTCCACGCCCTGCGCGTCGCAGTAGGCGTTCAGCTCTCCGATGATGCGCGGGCAGGCAAAGGGATCGGTGAAGTTCGCCGTGCCCACCTGCACGGCCTGCGCGCCGCAGAGCATGAAGGCCGCGGCGTCCTCGCCCGTCATGATGCCGCCCAGGCCGATGATCGGGATGGAGACCTTCTTTGCGCACTGCCACACCATGCGCAGCGCCACCGGCTTCACCGCCGGGCCGGACAGGCCGCCCGTGTTGTTGGCCAGGATCATGCGCCGCCGGTGCACGTCCACCGCGATGCCCGTCAGCGTGTTGATCAGGGAAATCGCGTCCGCGCCGGCCTCCTGCGCGGCGAGGGCGTTCTCGGTGATGTCGGACACGTTCGGCGTCAGCTTCACGATCAGCGGCTGGCGGCTGTGCGCCTTGACCGCCCTGGTGATCTCGTACACGCGCTCCGGCTTCACGCCGAAAGCCACGCCGCCGTCGTGGACGTTCGGGCAGGAGATGTTCATCTCCAGCAGGTGCACGCCGGTGGGCGCAAAGGCCTCCGCCGCCCGGCAGTAATCCTCGATCGACGTACCGAAGAAGTTGGCGATGACCGCCACGTCCTTCTCAAGCAGCCACGGCAGGTCTTTTTCGATGAAGGACTCGATGCCGGGGTTTTGCAGCCCCACGGCGTTGAGCATGCCGCTGGGCGTCTCCGCGATGCGCGGCGCGGGGTTGCCCATCCGCCCGCCGAGGCACAGCCCCTTGACGGAGATGCCGCCGAGCCGGCTGATGTCGAACAGCTCGTCGTACTCCCGGCCAAAGCCGAACGTGCCGCTGGCGGCGATGACGGGGTTCTTGAGCCTCACCCCGCACAGATTCAGGGAAAGATCAGCCATGGAGCGACACCTCCTGTGCCATAAACACCGGCCCGTCCTTGCACACGCGCCTGTACGTCCAGCTGCCGTCCGGCCTGACCGCCTTCACATTGCAGCCCAGGCACGCGCCGATGCCGCAGCCCATGCGCTCCTCCAGCGAGAGCTGGCAGGCAACGCCCTGCTCCCGTGCGATTTGCTGCACGGCGGCGAGCATGGGCGTCGGCCCGCAGGCCATGATCAGGTCGGGACGACGCGCCTCCATCGCCTCCAGCAGCGGCTTCGTCACCAGCGCGCGCTCGCCGATAGAGCCGTCGTCGCTGACGGCGGTGACGGCGCAGGGAGCCTGCGTCATGCCGTAAGCGTGCCGCGCCGTGCGGAAGCCGAAGAACGCATGGGACGTCTTCGTGGCGAAGCCATCCATCGCAGCGCAGATGGGCGCAACGCCCACGCCGCCGCCGACGAAGTAGATGGTCTTCGCGTCACCGCCGTCAAAGCCCGTGCCCAGCGGCCCCAGGCAGCAGACGCTGTCGCCCGCGCGCAGCGCGCACAGCAGCTGCGTGCCGCGCCCCTTGGGCTGGATGGCCAGCGTCAGCGTGCCGGCGGCGGGGTCCATCGCCATCAGGCTGATCGGGCGGCGCAGCACATGCCCTTCGTCCGGCACGAGCATGTGGATGAATTGGCCGGGCCGCGCGTCCCTGGCGATCTCCGGCGCGTGCAGGATCAGGCGGATCAGACCCTCGCAGAGCGCACCCGCGTCCAGCACCCTCGCGTTGAGTTCATGCAGCATATTCAAACGATCTCCTTGCCCATCGCCTTCAGGCAGTCGCACAGGTCGGCGCGCATGCGCAGCGCTTCCTCGCGCGCCGCCGCGTCAAACGCCATGCCCTCGCGCTTCTTCCACGCGCAGAGGATGGAGCGGGAGGCGTTGACAATCGCGCCGCTGCCGTTTTGGTCGAAGCAGCCGGCGATGTCCTTGCCCGTCGCGCCCTGCGCGCCATATCCCGGCACCAGGAAGAACGTGTGCGGCATGCGCGCGCGCAGGCTGGCGCCCTGCTGCGGATACGTCGCACCGACGACCGCGCCCACGGCGGAGTAGCCGCTCTCGCCGCGGGTGCTCTCGCCCCATGCCTCGACCAGATCAGCCACAGCCTCGTAGAGCGTGCGGCCATCCTCGTAGCGCAGATCCTGCAGCTGGCCGGAGGACGGGTTGCTCGTCTTCACTAGCGCGAACACGCCGGTGCCGTTTGCTTCACAGGCCTGGACGAACGGCAGCACGCCGTCCGCGCCCAGGTAGGGGTTGATCGTCGCGATGTCGGAGACAAACGGGCGCGCCGCGCCATAGGGCATCTGCGTCGTGCCGACGTAGGCATTGGCATAGCAGGCCGCCGTCGCGCCGATATCGTTGCGCTTCACGTCGGCCATGACGATCATCCCCTTGTCATGGGCGTAGGCCATGGTCTTTTCAAAGGCGGCCATGCCCGCCGCGCCGTACATCTCGTAATACGCCACCTGCACCTTGACCGCCGGGACAATGTCATGCAGCGCGTCCACCAGGCGCACGTTGTACTGATAGACCGCCTCGGCGGCATCCTCGAAGGAGCGGATGCCGCCTGGCAGGATTTCCTTCACGAAGCTCTCCGGCAGGTACTCGATTCGGGTGTCCAGCCCGGCGACGGTGGGGTTCTTCAGCTCGCGGATGCGCTGAGCCAGCTTTTCCATGATGTTCATTGCGTTCTCCTCCTGCTGTGCTTATTCGTGATCGATGACCCGGCCCCCGACCATCGTCGTCAGGACCGCGCCGGAATACGTTTTGCCGTCGAAGGGCGTGTTGTGCCCGCGGGAGACAAAGCGACTGGCGTCCACCGTGACCTCGCGCTCCGGGTCGAGCACGACGATGTCCGCCGGCGCGCCCACGCCCAGCTCGCCGCCCGGCACGCCCAGCAGCTGCGCCGGGCGCGTGCTCATGCGCTCGATGAGCTGCGGCAGGGTCAGATAGCCCTTTTTCACCAGCTCCGTGTGGCTCACGCAGAATGCCGTCTCAAACCCGCTGATGCCGCTGGCCGCAAGGTGGAACTCCACGCGCTTTTCGTCCTGATGGTGCGGGGCGTGGTCGGTCGCGATCACGTCGATCGTGCCGTCCGCAAGACCGGCGATGCAGGCCAGCCTGTCCGCCTCCTCGCGAAGGGGCGGGTTGACGCGGCAATTGCTGTCGTAGCCGAGCACCCATTCGTCCGTCGCGCCAATGTAGTGCGGCGTGGTCTCCGCCGTCACGCGCACGCCGCGCGCCTTCGCCTCGCGCACCAGCTGCACGCCGCCCCGGGTGGAGACGTGGCACAGGTGGATGCGCTTGCCCTCGGCCTCCGCCACCAGAATATCGCGCGCGATCATCACTTCCTCCGCCGCGCGGGTGATGCCCGGCAGGCCGAGCTTCGTGGAGATGAAGCCCTCGTTCATCACGCCGTCGCCGACGAGGTTCTTGTCCTCGCTGTGGCTCATGATGAACACGCCGAAGTGATCGGCGTACTGCATCGCCAGGCGCAGCAGATTGGAATTGGCAACCGGCCTGCCGTCGTCGGAGATGGCGACGATGCCGGCCTGCTTCATCCGGCCAATCTCGGCCATCTCCACGCCCTCCAGCCCCTTGCTGATCGCGCCGACGGGATAGACGTGCACGCCGCTGCCCTTGGTTTCGGCCTTTTCGATGATATAGCGCGTGACCGCCGCGCTGTCGTTGACGGGCTTGGTGTTGGGCATGCAGCACACGCCGGTGAAGCCGCCGCGCGCCGCCGCGCGCGTGCCGGAAACGATGTCCTCCTTGTACTCCTGGCCGGGGTCGCGCAAGTGGCAGTGCATGTCGATGAAGCCCGGGGCGACGACCTTGCCCGCCGCCTCGATGACCCTGGCGTTCTCGCAGGCGATGTGCTCGCCCAGCTGCGCCACGCGCCCGTCCTGCACCAGAAGATCCATCACGCCGTCCACGCCGTTTTGCGGATCGATCACGCGGCCGCCGCGAATGAGCCATGTATTCATGCCTGTTCCCTCCTCGTGAGCATGTAGAGCAGCGCCATGCGCACGGCCACGCCGCTCTCCACCTGCTGATTGATGACCGACTGCGCGCTGTCCGCCGCGCTGGAGGCGATCTCCACGCCGCGGTTCATCGGGCCGGGGTGCATGACCAGCGCGTGCTTCTTCGCCAGCGCCACGCGCTCGGGCGTGAT
>JBJEYK010000339.1:0-2936 GCA_051886775.1 Candidatus Ventricola sp.
CCTATCTGCACGGCGGCGGCCTGCGGGAGATCTCCCACACGCTCGTCAACGCCGTGGCCATCGTCTCCGGCATGATCTGCGACGGCGCCAAGCCCTCCTGCGCCGCCAAGATCGCCTCCGCCGTGGATGCGGGCCTGCTGGGCTATCACATGTTCCAAAGCGGCCAGCAGTTCCGCGGCGGCGAGGGCATCGTCACCAAGGGCGTGGAGGCCACCATCCGCAACATCGGTCGCCTGGGCCGCCTGGGCATGCGCGAGACCGACCGCGAAATCCTGCGCATCATGACCGACCAGTGACGCCGTCGGCATCCCCGGCATAGGTCTCTTTGGCCCTGTGCCCGAAGCCAGCGCCGTGCAAAACGACCGACCATCAAAAGAGGCTGCCAAGCTCATCCCGATCCTTCCCGAAAGCCGTTGTGCCGGGAAGGCCGGATTGCCGCTTGGCAGCCTTCTTATGCAATTCTCATCGCCGGATATCGGCGGATCGCCCGTGATGGGCTGCGAACCGGATTACTCCAGGCCAAGGGCATACTTCGCAGCATTTTCGCCCGCGAGCTTGCCCCAGACGAGGTTGCCGGTGTTGCCCGTGCCGCCGATGGTGGTGCGGCCAAAGGCGTTGGCCGTGCCCACGATCTCGCCCGCCTCATACAGGCCGGGGATCGGGTTGCCCTCCTGATTGAGCACCTGCGCCTTGGTGTTCATCAGCGGGCCGCCCTCGGTGAGCATGATGTACGGGGTGGTCTCGAAGATGTAGTAGGTGCCGCCGGTGAAGGGCTTCATCAGGCGGGTGCGGCCGAATTCCTCATCCAGGCCGTTCTCGGCATAGGTGTTGTACCGGGCGATGGTCGCCTCCAGGTTCGCGGCGTTGATGCCGGCCTTCTGGGCGACCTCCTCGATGGTCGCGCCGGAGAAGAGGATGTTGCCCTTGGCCAGCTGGTCGTCAAACTTGGACCAGTCCTTGTCGCCGGTGATGATGGGCTTCTCCTGCGCCTTCAGGTCGTCCACCATGGCCTGATCCACCATGATGTACACGATGTTGTCGCCCTTGGTCCACCAGGAGGTAATCTCGTCGTAGCTGGAGCCATCCTCCTTGCCCAGCTCGTCCACGAAGCGCTCGCCGTCCTTGTTGACGAAGATCAGGTACGGGAAATCCTTCACGCGGATGGACATGGTGCGGGTCAGGCCGCCCTCGGGCGTCTTCAGGCCGCCGGCATACGCCGTCAGGAAGTCCATGTTGCTGAGCACCGCGCCGGCCTTCTCCGCCATCAGCATGCCGTCGCCGGTGGTGAACCAGTAGGACGTGGTGGTGAAGTTCTTGAAGTTGTAGCGGGAGACCAGCTCCTCGGAATGGCCGTAGCCGCCGGTGCACAGCACGGTGGCCTTGGCGTAGTAGTCGGCCTTCTCGGTGCGCGCGCCGACCACTGCCTCGCCGTCCATGATCAGCTCGGTGGCCGGCTCCTCAAACATGATGCAGCACTGGCCGGCTTCGATGTACTTTGCCAGCTCGCCATAGACCACGTCTGTCAGCGAGGAGCGCACGCAGCTCGAAATGCGGTTCACGCTCAGCGGCTCGTACAGCGTAGGCTGGGACGGCGTGCGGTTCTTCTCGGAGGCGAACTCGACGCCCAGGTCGACCACCCAGTCCACCTCCGCGCCGCAGTTCTGCGCGAAGTAGCGGGTCAGATCCTCATTCCAGGTGTATTCCACGCCGGGATTGCGGGAGCGATAGCCCTCGTTCAGGCGGCGAACGTCCTCCACCAGCAGCTCGGGATCATCCTCGATGCCTGCCTCCGCCTGCAGCTTGCTGTTGATGCCGATCAGCGTGCCGCCGCCGATGGTGCCGCCTACCACGCCGGTCTTCTCCAGAATGACGACCTTCGCGCCGTTGCGGCACGCCTCAATCGCCGTGCGCATGCCGGCCACGCCCGCGCCGACCACCAGCACGTCCGGGTCGGAGATCGTGCAGACCTGCTCGGGCTTCTCCTCCTCCAGGCCCAGCGCGTTCTTGACCGCCGCGATGATGCCGTTGGAGGTGAAGGTCGCGCCGGCCTTCACGTCCACGTCAACGCTCTGGCTTTCCACGATAGCTGCCGGAATCGTCTCCAGCGCGGGATCGCACACGCCGATGGTGTCGCTGTGGCTGAGCACCTCCACGCTGGCAATCTTGCCGCCCTCCACCGTAACCGCAACCTTCAGGTCGCCGCCAAAGCCCACGCCGGTGCCCTCAAAGACGCCGTCGGTCAGCCCTTCGGCGAACGCCGCGGGGCACATCAGGCTCATCGCCAGCACCAGGGTGCACAAGAGAATCAGGAACCGTTTCATCTTTTCTCCTCCTTTGTCTCCCGATACCGGGAGCTTGTCCGATGCGATGCCGCACAATGCGAGCAGCGTGCCTCGAGCAGGGCTTCAATTACCCCAAAAATAGAACAGTTGTCGTTTTATCTCTGTTGCATTGTGCGTTGTACCCTTGAGTATACCGGATTGCCAGGTGCTTGTCAATCATGGATCAGGGACGAACGGGCGCTTTTTCCGGGGAGTCAGGCCAAAGCCGGATGCCCCAGCGGAAAACCGGGCGCAAGGAGGTGCGGAGCGCTGCCTCGGGAGCCATCAAACGAGTTTTGCAAAAAAAGAAAAAGCCCGAAAGCTGTCGTTTCCGGACAAATGGTGGAGCATAGGACAGTCTCCTCTCGCGCCTCAACGGCGCTCGGTCAGCCCGGCTCTGACAGCCCACTGGGCTGTCATTCACTCCCGGGCCAGGTTCGACTCCCTGTTCCCTGATTTGCAAGCCCCGGCATAACAAAAAACCTCAGCCATTGCTGAGGTCTGGCTTCCTGCGCTTGTTTTGATACAAAGCGCAGGATCAAACGGCCCCCGGAAATTGAGTGCATTTTTCATTTGGGTGGGTGCAAAACGCACAAAGGAAAACGGATTGGGCTA
>JBJEYK010000340.1:0-14167 GCA_051886775.1 Candidatus Ventricola sp.
GCCCGCCCGGCGTGGGCAAGACGTCCATCGCCAAATCCATCGCCCGCGCGCTGGGCCGCAAGTTCGTGCAGATGTCGCTGGGCGGCGTGCGCGACGAAGCCGAAATCCGCGGCCACAGGCGCACCTACATCGGCGCAATCCCGGGGCGGATCATCTCCTCGATCAAGCAGGCCGGGACGATGAACCCCGTGTTCCTGTTCGACGAGATCGACAAGATGGCCTCCGATGTGCGCGGCGATCCGGCCAGCGCGATGCTGGAGGTGCTCGACAGCGCGCAGAACAACGCCTTCCGCGACCACTATCTGGAGTGCCCGTTCGACCTGTCCGGCGTGATGTTCATCACCACCGCGAACTCCATCGACACCATCCCGCGCCCGCTGCTCGACCGCATGGAGGTCATCGAGGTCAGCGGCTACACGGAGGACGAAAAGCTGAACATCGCCAAGCGCCACCTGCTGCCCCGCCAGATCGGGGAGCACGGCCTGGCTGCCCGCAGCGTGCGGATGAGTGACCGCGTGCTGCGCGCGCTGATCCAGGGCTACACGCGCGAGGCCGGCGTGCGCCGCCTGGAGCGGACGATCGGCAAGGTCGTGCGCAAGAGCGCGGTGCAGATGATCGACGAGAATCTCGACACGGTGACCGTCACCCCGGAAAAGCTGACAGAGTTCCTCGGCGCGCCGCGCTATCACTACGAAAGGGCGGGCAAAAAGCCCGAGATCGGCGTGGTGAACGGCCTGGCCTACACCGTCGTGGGCGGCGACACGCTGCAAATCGAGACGACCACCATGCCCGGCACGGGCCAGCTGGAGCTGACCGGCAGCCTGGGCGACGTGATGAAGGAGAGCGCCCGCGCGGCCAAGTCCTACGTCCGCGCGCACGCCGCGGAGCTGGGCATCGCGCCGGACTTCTACAAGGCGCTCGACATTCACATCCATGTGCCCGAGGGCGCGGTGCCCAAGGACGGCCCCAGCGCCGGCGTGACGATGACTACGGCGCTGGTGTCCGCGCTAACGGGTATCCCCGTGCGCCAGAACGTCGCCATGACCGGCGAAATCACGCTGCGCGGGCGCGTGCTGCCCATCGGCGGGCTGAAGGAAAAGCTGCTGGCGGCGCACCGCGCGGGCATCGACACGGTGCTCATCCCGAAGGAGAACCTCAAGGATCTGGAGGAGGTGCCGGAGAACGTGCTCCAGGCGATCACGATCCTCCCGGCCGAGACCGTGCAGACCGTGCTGGACACGGCGCTCACCCAGAAGCCCGCCCCCAGGCCCGAACAGAAGGACAGCGCGGTGGGCGTGCCGCCCCTGGAGGTGAAGAGCGCGCCGGCCACCCTGCAGGCCTGAACGCAAGCAAAGGAGAAAGCATGATCATCAGACGCGCGGAGTTCATCACCTCGATGAAGGATTATGGCGCTTACGCCACGAAGGGCTGCCCGGAGGTCGCCTTCGCCGGGAAGAGCAACGTGGGCAAATCCTCCATGATCAACAAGCTGACCAACCGCAGCAAGCTGGCGCGCACCAGCGCCACCCCCGGCAAGACGCGGCTGATCAACGTCTATCAGCTCAACGGCGAGATCAACCTGATCGACCTGCCCGGCTACGGCTTTGCCAAGGTCAGCAAGGCCGAGAAGGAATCCTGGGGCCGGATGATGCAGGACTACTTCGCCCGGACCGAGGATCTCTGCCACGTCTTTCACCTGGTGGACATCCGCCACGAGCCGACCGCCGAGGACAGGGAGATGAACCTCTTCCTGCGCCAGGCCGGCATCCCCTTCAGCGTCGTGGCGACCAAGGCGGACAAGATCAGCCGCGGCGCGCGTCTCAAGTACATCGCGCCGATCTGCCGCGCGCTGGCGGTGCAGCCCTGGCAGGTGATTCCCTTCTCCGCCGAGGACGGCACCGGCAGGGATGCGCTGCTGGAGATGATCGAGCGCGTGTGCTATGCCGAGGTCGAGGAGGAAGCCGCAGAGCAGACGCCGGACGAGGAGCGCTGATCCCCCCGTGCCACTGCCTGCGATGGAGGCGGACCCGAAGGCTCAGTCTGAAATCCATCGCGCCATCAAAATAAGGAGCTGTCAGGCTATGAATCCAGCTCAGGATTCGCCTGACAGCTCTTATTTTCCCGCCTCGCGGCGGGAGCACATCGGGCTGCTGACAAGCCCCCTTATCCCCGCAAATACGCGGCCATCCGCTCCATCTGCGCCTGTCCGTCGGCAATGCCGCGGTCGTACACACGCTGGAGCACCTCGGGATCCTTCTCCAGCCGCTTGACGCCCAGCGGCGACGATGGACGGATGACAAACACGCGCCCCTCCCGCTCCAGATGCGCGACCTCCTCGCACTGGGCGTTGTAGCGCTCGTGCCGCTGGATCAGCGTGCGGCAAAGGCTGGGATAGCGATGATAGGCCGCGCGGATCAGCCGGGGATTCATCGGCCCCTTGCGGTAGTCCGCGGGCTGCGTCAGGATCACGAGCACCCTGTCATAGCCCTTTTCCAGACACCTTCGCACGGGAATGCTGTCGGCGATGCCGCCGTCCAGATACCGCTTGCCGCCGTATTCCACCATGCGCGAGACGAAGGGCATCGACGCCGACGCGCGCATCGCCTCCATCTGCTCCAGCACATTGGTCAGGCGGATGTACTCCGCCTCGCCGGTCTCCACATTGGTGACCACGACCTCGTAGTCCGCGCCGTAGCGCTCGAACGCCTCCTCGTCAAACGGATCCAGCTCGCGGGTGATCCGGTAATAGCCGAAGTCGCGGTTGACGATGTCGCCTGTCGTCAGAAGGGAGCGCAGCCCCATGTAGCGCGGGTCACGCATGTACTGCTTGTTATACCGCAGTCCCCGGCCCCGCTGGCCGGAGAGCAGATTTGCCCCGAAGCACGCCCCGGCGGATACGGCCACCACACCGTCCACCCGAATGCCGTGATCCATCATCACATCCATCACGCCCGCGGAATACAGCGCGCGCATCGCGCCGCCCTCGAGCACCAGCCCTGCGCTCATGGTTCATCCTCCCCTCGTTCACACTGCATGATAGCATATTCCCTGCCGCCTGCGCACTGACCCGATGCAAAAGCCGGCTTTCGCCCCCAGGGTGCAAAGAGAAAAGCGCCGGCCAACACCGACGCCTGAATGCGCAAATCGTAGAATACTCGGGGCAGAAATTCCCACGGCACACACGATACAATGCTTATTGCTGCTGCCTTCCGGCCCTGACAAGGTTCACACCCTCGCATTGCATGAGCTCCATCCGTCATCGCATTCTACGGGAATATTGTACCCGATTGCGAGGAAAAAAGCAACCCCTTTGCGCAAATTCCTCGCACGGCGGCAAGCCCTGCCTGCGCCCGGCCAGGCCGCGGCCACCACGGCGAGCCACCACGGCGCGCCGCAGCGTTGCTTGACAAAGCCAACGGCGCTCTGTATAATGAACTCGGTTTTTTCGGCAGTCAACCGGCACGCCGCCGGCTGCATCAACGAAAGCTGTGAAATTCCCCCGCCGCCCTGCGCCCGAGGCCGACGCCCGGCAGGGGAATTCGCATCACAGAGGAAAGGCTCTTTCTGATGACACTTCACGCCCTGCATTTTCTCATCGTCTGCCCCCTGGTGGGCATCGCAGGCTTTGTCGATTCCATCGCCGGCGGCGGCGGTCTGATCTCGCTGCCTGCCTATCTGATCAGCGGCCTGCCGGTACACACCTGCATCGCCACCAACAAGCTCTCCTCCTCGATGGGCACGACGGTCGCCACCTACAAATACGCGCGCTCCGGATACATCGACTGGCGCCTTGCCCCCTTCTGCTGTGCGGCGTCGCTGGCGGGCGCGGCGCTGGGCGCGCGCATCGCGCTGCTCATCAGCGACGGCGTCTTCCGGGCGCTGATGCTCGTCATCCTCCCGCTGACGGCGCTGTACGTCCTGCGCAAAAAGGATCTCTTCACCGGGGAGGGGATGAAGCCGCTCTCCCTCCGGCGCACGGCGCTGCTTGCCAGCGTCATCGCCTTCGCGCTGGGCATGTACGACGGCTTCTATGGGCCGGGCACGGGCACCTTCCTGATCCTGCTGCTCACCCGCCTGGCGCACATGAACGTGCAGCAGGCCAACGGCATGACCAAGGTCATCAACCTCTCCAGCAACCTCGCCTCGCTGGCGGTGTACCTGGCCAGCGGCCAGGTGCTGCTCCTGCTCGGGCTGTGCGCAGGCGCGTTCAGCGTGCTGGGCAACTACCTCGGTTCCCGGTGCTTCACGAGCAAGGGCGCGGCCATCGCCCGCCCGATCATCCTGCTGGTGCTGACGGTGTTCTTCGTGCGCACCGCGGCGGAAATGGCGCTGTGATGGAAGGGGCGTGAATCGCTTGGAAAGGCCTTCCCAGCCGCACGCGCGGCTTCGTCTTGTCTGCCTGTCCGTGGCTGTGTTTTCGCTGATGGCGCATGGCTATCGCTATCTGTCCATGAGCTTTTCAGGCGACGCCATGCTCCTCTCCCAGGTCGGCGAGGAGGCGTATCAGCTCTCGCTGGGCCGGTTCATGCAGCCCGTCTACTGGCAGATTCGCGGCTATATCACCGCACCGCTGCTCATCGGCCTGTTTGCCACGGGCTTTCTGTGCGCGGCGGCGGCGCTGATGGTGCGCCTGCTGGGCATCACAAGGCCGCTGGACGTGGCGCTCTCCTGCGGCGTGCTGGCCACGTGCGAAACGCTGGCCGTCTCAAACGCCACCTACCTGCCCTGGACGGACGTGTACATGCTGGCGCTGCTGCTGTCCGTGCTGGGCGTGACCTGCTTCTTCCGCATGAAGCACGGCTGGCTGCTCAGCCCCGTGCTCTACTGCCTGTCGCTCGGGCTGTATCAGAGCTATCTGCCTGCCGCCGCGACGCTGATCCTGCTGGTGCTGATCGTGCAGCTGCTGCACGGCGGGCGTCTTCGCGACATCTGGGCGCGCGGCACGCTCGCCTGCGCGTCGCTGCTGCTGGGGCTGCTGCTCTATGCGCTGGTGCTGAACGTGCTGCTGCGCTCGACCGGCACACCGGCCTCTCACGATTATAACGGCGTGGGGCGCGTGGGGCTGGTGTCGCTGGATGCGCTGCCCGGCCTGCTTGCCGACACGTATCTGACCCCGCTGCGCCTGCTCTTCACCGACCAGCCCGTGATTCCCTGGCACATCTCCACCGTGCCCGCCGCGCTCAACATCGCGTGCTTCGCCCCGGCGGCGCTGCTGCTGCTCTGGCGCGCGCGCAGCCTGGATACGCCCGCGCGCCTCACACTGGCCTTTCTGCTGGGCATGCTGCCGCTGGGCATGAACTTCATCCAGTTCATCTCCAAGGGAATCGCCAGCGGGCTGACCATCTACGCCTACACGCTGGCTTATCTGCTGCCCATCGCCCTGACGGGCGGCGAAGGGCCCCGCCTTGCCCGGGCGGCGCGGAGCGTCTGCGTCGCCGCGCTGGGTGTGCTGCTGTGCCACAATGTCATCGTCTCCAACCAGATGGCGCTCAAGCGCGACCTGGAGCTTTCGGCCACCACCTCGGCCATGGCACGCCTGCTCGACCGCGTGGAGCAGACCGACGGCTATGTGCCCGGGGAGACGCCCGTGGTGCTCATCGGCATGCTGCCATCCTCGCAGCTGGCCATGGAGCGGCCCGGCTTCGAGCAGCTTGCCCGCGCGCAGGGCATGCGCTACACCTACGGCGCAGCCTATGAAACCTCGACCTACTGGTATCTGCAGATGGCGCTGGGTGAGCCGATCCGCCTGGTCAGCCACAGTGAGCGGGAACGCCTCAGCCAGGGCGACGCTGCACAGGCGCTGACCGCCTTCCCCGACGAGGGCTGCTGCCGGATGATCGACGGCTATCTGTATCTGCGCATCTGCTGACGCCCAAAGGAGCCGCCTATGAAGCTACGCACCTCCGCGCTCACCAGCACGCTCGGCTGCGCGCTGCTGCTGCTGTTTGCCGCGCACGCGTTCTGCTTTTTCAATCCCACCTATTCCGGGCCGTCCGTCATGCTCAACGCCGCCAAGGGCGCATCCGCCCAGGCCAGCGGCGGGCAATACCTGCTGCCCCTCTACTGGCGCGTGCGCGGGGCCATCTCCGCGCCGCTGATCGTGGGCATGCTCAGCGCGCTGTACCTGGCAGCCAGCGTCATCCTGACTGCCGACCTGCTCGGCCTGCGCTCGCGCGTCCTGTGCTTCGCGCTGTGCGGCGCGATGACGGTCAACGCCGGGGTGACGAGCCTGTTCGCCGCCTCGCTGCACACGGCGGACGCGGCCTTCCTCGCCCAGCTGCTGAGCACGGCGGCCATCTGGCTCTGCCTGCGTGTGCGCCTGGGCTGGCTGCCCGGTGCGCTGCTGCTGGCCGCGTCGGGCGCGCTGCACGCCGACGGCCTTGCCTGCGGCGCGGCGCTGGCGCTTGTCGCGATGCTCTGCCAGCTGGCGGAGGGCAAGCCCGTGCGCCGCTGCGCCCTGTCGCTTTTGTCGCTGGGCGCCGGAGCCGCGCTGTACGCCGTCGGCTATGCCGTGCTCATCCGCCTGCGCGGCATCGAGCCGGGCGCGCGGCTGCGTCTGCCGTCGTCGCTTGCGGAGGCCTTCCTCGCGCCGCTGCGCGCGCTGCTGGCTCCGCTGACGGCCTATCCCGTGCTGAACGTCGCCCTGCGCGCCGCGCTCCTGCTGACCGCCGTCGCCGCGCTGGCGTGGCTGCTCCGCCGCATCGCAATGGCCCGCGCAGCCGCCATCGCGGGGCTGCTGCTCCTGCTGCCGCTGTGCGCCAGCCTGCCCGTCCTCGCCGCGTCGGACGCCGCGCAGTTCCGCCTGTCCTACGCCTATCTCGACGCCGCAGTGATCGCGCTGATTGCGCATGCCGCGTCCGGCGCAGCGCCCCTCGCCCGCCGGCTGCGCCGCGCCGCGGCAGGCGGATTTGCCGTGCTGTTTCTGGGATGCGTGGTCTTTTCCAATCAGGTCTATCTGAAAAAGAACCTGGAGCTGTCCTCCACGCTCTCGGTCATGACCCGCGTGATCGACCGCATCGAGCAGACGGACGGCTTTAAGCCCGGCTACACGCCCACCGCCATCGTCGGCACGCCGGAGGACTCCGTGCTCTCTGCCGCGCATCTGGGCTTTGAGCACCTCGCCGCGCTGGACGCCGCGAAGGCCAATTACGCGGTCACCTCCTCGCAGGAGATGGTCTGGTACATCTGGGAGGTGCTGGGCTATCCACTCAACCTCGTCAGCGATTTTGAGCTGGAGCAGCTCCGCCAGCGCGAGGATGTGCAGACCATGCCCGTCTTCCCGGCAGAGGGCTGCTGCCAGATGATCGACGGGACGCTGGTCGTGCGTCTCTCGCCGTAGCCGCCCCGCTTCCCGCCGCACCATAAAGCAATCGCCCGCCGCGCCGGCAGCGATTGCTTTTTTTCCCATCGACAAATTTCGCCGCATTGTGTATAATGGCGGCAGCACATCATCCGCCAAGGAGGCAAGCCATGCCCGCATCCTATGTCCATCAGAGCGTCGCCGCGTCCGCGTGCAGCGCGCTTGATTCATTTGATCAGAGCGCTCTGCGCAGCGCCGTGCTCGCCGGGAGCGAGGGGCCTGATCCACTGTTCTTCTCGGTGATCGCCTGCCCGGGCGCGCCGCTCGTGCCGAAGGTCGGCTCCCTCCTGCACACCCGCAAGACCGACGACTTCCTGCTGGCCCTGGCCGACGCATGCCGGGGCAGCGCCCTCACGCGCGCATACTGCTGCGGCTTTTTCAGCCACTACGCCACCGATACCACCTTCCACCCGTTCATCTATGCGCATTCCCTCGCGCCGGGCGGCGGCTATTCCAGCACGCTGCACTGTACGCTGGAGCACCAGCTCGAGACGCTGCACTATCGCCGCCAGGGCCACGCGCGCGGCCTGCCCGTGCAGATGGCGGGCTTTGCCGCGCTCACAGGCGCCCAGAAGGACGAAATCGCACGCGCGCTGGCCGCGGCGATCGCTCAGGTCTTCCCCGGCGACGCGCTGAGCGCGGCCCGTGTGCGCAAGAGCTTCGACGACGCCGTCTCGCTGTGCCGGCTGCTGCGCTCGGAGAGCGGCGCAAAGTTCCGCGCGCTGGGCACTGTGCTGCGCCCCTTCCGCCTGGACGCGCCGCTGCACGCGCACATGATGCCCGCCGAGCCTCCGGCACAGGACATCGCCAACGACGCGCACCGCCCCTGGGCGTCGATCTGGACACCCGAACAGACGCGCACCGACAGCTTTGACGACCTGTACGCCGCGGCGGTCGATCGCGCGCGCGCGCTGATGTGCGCCGCGAACGACTACATGCTCGGCCACGGCTCCTACGCCTCGCTGCGCGCGCTGCACGGCGGCCTGAGCTACGACTCCGGCCTGCCCTGGCCAACCACCTGCGCGGCCAAGAGCGCGCCCGGCGCACGCGGCTAAGAGGTCACCTCGCCCGCAGCATGAACCGGTCGCGGATGCGCAGCAGGCTGCTGAGCATGCCCGGCAGCTCCACCGTCTCGCCCGCCACCGCCGGAATCACCTGCACCACATTGCCCGCCTGCTTGACGCGGATTTCGCCCAGCACGTCGCCCTTGCGCACCGGCGCGCTCACGCGCTCCATCAGCGCCACCTCCAGCGAAATCTGGCTCTGCTCGCCCTTGCGCAGCAGCAGCGCGCTCGTCCCGCCGCTGACAGCGGACACCTCGTCCCGCCCGCCCAGGCGCACGGGCACCGTCATCTGCAGGCTGTCGCCCGCCTGTATGGGCGAAAACATCTGATAGCCCGAGAATCCATATTCCAGCATGGCCCGCGCTTCATCGAACCGGGTCTGGCTTGCGCTGCTGCCCAGCACCACGGCGATCAGGCGCAGGCCGTTTTTTTCTGCCGTGGCGCTGATGCAGTAGCGCGCCTCGTTGGTGGAGCCGGTCTTGTAGCCGTCGCAGCCGCTGTAAAAGCGCACCAGGCGGTTGGTGTTCGTCAGCTGGGTGACGCGCCCGCCCTTGTGGGTGATCTCGTCCATCCAGATGGTGGAATACTGATAGTACAGCGGATGCTCATCCAGATGCGCGCTGAGCACGGCCACGTCCCGCGCCGTCGTGTAGTGGCCCTGCGCGGGCAGGCCGGTGCAGTTGACGTAATGCGTGTTCTCCATTCCCAGCTCCGCAGCGCGCTCGTTCATCCGGCGCACGAACGCTTCCTCCGCGCCCTCCAGGTATTCCGCCAGCGCCACCGCCGCGTCGTTTGCGCTGGCGACGATCATGCTCTTGAGCAGGTCCTCCAGCTTGTAGCGTTGATCCGCCTCCAGAAACACCTGGCTGCCGCCCATACCGGAGGCGTGCGCGGAGACCGTCACGCTGTCCTTCAGGCTGACGCGCCCCTCGTCGATCGCCTCCAGCGTCAGCAGGATGGTCATCACCTTCGTCACGCTGGCGACCGGTCTGCGCTCATCCGCGTTCTTTTCAAAGATCACGCGGCCCGTGGACGCCTCCGTCAGGATGACGCTCGGGCTGCTCAGCGTGAACGGCGTCCCCTCCTCCAGCGGCGGCTCCTCCGCCAGTGCCGCGCGCGGCAGCGCCATGCCGGACAGCGCCAGCACCGCGCCGAGCGCCCCGGCGATCCATCTTCTTTTCATGGATGATTCCTCCCTTGATTCTGTCACTGCGCCATCAGCTGCGCGATTTCCTGTGCCGACAGCCCCGGATGCAGCGCCAGGTTGATCCCCTCCGCCACGATGCCCGCCATGCGCTCCACCAGCGCGTCCACCTCGCGCGGGGTGACGATCAGGTCGCCCAGCCGTTCGGACACCACACGCTCCACGCACGCGCCGAGCTTCTCCTCGTCTGCCTCGGACGCGCCGTCCTCCCGGCTGAAGTAGGCCATCGCGTCGCGCGCGATCGTGGAGGCGTAGACCACCATCGGCACGCCCACGGCGATCACCGGCACGCCCAGCGTATCGCGGGTCAGCGCTTTTTGGTGATTGCCCACGCCCGAGCCGGGCGCGATGCCCGTGTCGGCCACCTGAATCGTGGAGCAGATGCGCTGCGAGCTGCGCGCGGCCAGCGCGTCCACCGCGATCACCGCGTCGGGCTGCACATGCTCCACCATGCCGCGCAGCACCTCCGCCGTCTCCAGCCCGGTCACGCCCAGCACGCCCGGCGCGGCCGCGCACACGCTGGCCATCCGCTCGCTCACGTCCTCCGGCAGGCAGCCGTCCATGTGCCGCGTGACCAGCACGCGCTCCACCGTGCGCGGGCCGAGCGCGTCCGGGGTGACGCTGCGATTGCCCAGGCCGGTGACCAGCACCGTGCGCGTGTCAGCGGGCAGCATCTGCCGGATGGTGCGCGCCAGCTCGCGGCTGAGCGCCTCGCGGGTTCCCAGCTCGATGGTCATCATCTGCGGACAGCTCAGCGTGACATAGATGCCCCGCGGCCTGCCCAGCTCGCGCTCCATGCGCGCGTCCCGGATGTGCACCACCGTGCGCTCGATGCCGCCGGAAAGCCGTTCCCCCTGCGCGCCGGTTCCGCCGCGCGATTCCAGGGCCAGATCTGTCCAGATTGCTTTCATGTTTTCCTCCGTCCTTCGTCGTGCTGGCTTGTATTTTGGCCGGAGTTGCGGTAAAGTATAAGCATCCGACGCGGCATTTCGCCGCATGAAAGGGGTTTTTTCCATGCCTGCTGTTTCCGGCATGATCCGCGCAATGGCCGCCGTGCCGCGCGTTCATCTGGCTAATCCGAAAAAAAACGCCGGGGAGATCTCGGCGCTGCTCGATATCGCGCAGGAACGCGGCGCGCAGCTGGTCGTCTTCCCGGAGCTGTCGCTGACCGGCTACACCTGCGGCGACCTGTTCATGCAGGACACGCTCCTCGCCGCCGCGCGTGAGGCGCTCTGCACCCTGGCCGCGCAGGATCGCGGCGAGATGGTGTTCATCGTCGGCCTTCCGCTGGAGATGGAGGGCCGCCTGTACAACGTCGCCGCCGTCGTGCACCGTGGCGACGTGCACATCGTGCCCAAGGAATACCTGCCCAGCCACGGCGAATTTCAGGAGCGCCGCTGGTTCGCCCCCGGCCACACCGCGCCGGACCGCGCGCGCCTGCCCGGCGTCGGCAGGCTGTTCGAGGACACCGCGCTCGTCGCCCGTCAGCCGCGGATCGACTGCGGCAGCTTCACGCTGGGCGTAGAGCTTTGCGAGGACCTCTGGTCGCCGCAGGCGCCGTCGTCCATGCTGTGCATGCGCGGGGCGACGATCATCGCCAACCTCTCCGCCGGCAGCGAGCTGATGGGCAAGCACGCCCAGCGCCGCCGCCTGATCGCCGAGCAGAGCGCCCGCTGCTGCTGCGGTTACATCTATGCCAACGCGGGCTACGGTGAATCGACGACCGACCTGGTGTTCTCCGGCTATGCGGGCATCTATGAAAACGGCGGGGTGCTCGCCGAAACCGAGCGCTTTGCCCGCACATCCGGCTACACCCTCGCCGACATCGACGTGAGCCGCCTGCGCTTCAAGCGCCGCCAGATGCCCTCCTTCTGCGAGGCCGCCGACCTGCGCGGCGCTTCCTGGGGGGAGGACGGCCCATACAATACCCCGACCTTCTGCGCGCCGCCGTTCCCGGAGGGGCCGCTTTGCCGTCCGCTGGAGCGCCTGCCCTTCGTGCCCAAGGACGACGCCCTGCTGCACGAAGCGCTGATGATCCAGACCCAGGCGCTGCTCACGCGCATGGAGCACATCCGCACACAGAAGCTGGTCGTCGGCGTGTCCGGCGGGCTGGATTCCACGCTGGCCCTGCTCTCTGCCGCCTACGCCTTCACCCGCGCCGGGTGGGACAGACGCGGCATCATCGGCATCACGATGCCCGGCTTCGGCACGGGCAGGCGCACCCGCGGCAACGCCGACCGCCTGATGGAGCAGATCGGCTGCACCTGCCTGACCATT
Organism: Candidatus Ventricola sp.; assembly: GCA_051886775.1. Classification (GTDB taxonomy): domain Bacteria; phylum Bacillota; class Clostridia; order Christensenellales; family Aristaeellaceae; genus Ventricola. Next base: position 11,906 of record JBJEYK010000340.1, read on the forward strand.
CCCATCGGCGCGGCGGTCACGCAGCACTTTGCCGACATCGGTCAGGATGCGGACGTGCACGACATCTGCTATGAAAACAGCCAGGCGCGTGAACGCACGCAGATCGTGATGGACTACGCCAACAAGGCGGGCGCGCTGGCGCTGGGCACCGGCGACCTGAGCGAGCTGGCGCTGGGCTTCTGCACCTACAACGGCGACCACATGAGCATGTACAACCTCAACGGCTCCGTGACCAAGACGCTCATCCGCCCGCTGACGGCCTACTGCGCGCGCCTGCTGGGCGACGGTATCGTGCCCATCGTGCAGGACATTCTGGACACACCGATCTCGCCGGAGCTGATCCCCGGCAAGGAGGGCGAGCTGACCCAGCGCACGGAGGAAACCCTCGGCGACTACGCGCTGCACGACTTCTTCCTCTATCACATGCTGGACAGCGGCGCAGGGCCGAAAAAGCTCTATGCCCTCGCCTGCCAGGCGTTTGACGGCGAATACGCGCCGGACACCATCCTGCGTGTGCTGCGCACATTCGTGCGGCGCTTCTTCACCCAGCAGTTCAAGCGCTCCGCCATGCCCGACGGCCCAAAGGTCAGCCCGTTCAGCCTTTCCCCCCGCGGGGATTGGCGCATGCCCTCCGACGCGCAGATGCAGCTTTGGCTGGACGAGATGGACAGCCTGGCCTGACGCCCCGACAGACCTCAAGCGCCGCCCCGGTTCAGGCCGGAGCGGCGCTTTTGCAGCGGAGATTCCCGGTTTCCCTGGCTGACTGTCCACGCCCGATTTCAGGTATTCCCGAATCGCTGCTTCCGTCTCCATCAAACAAGCACCCTCCTTTGCCCGCCTCCATGACCTGTTGATCGGTCCCGGAAAGGCAAGCAAAGCAGGGTGCTTATTGCTCCTGTGGTTCAGGCGTTTATCGGCTTATCCCGGGTCTATCGCCGACAAATCGCCCGCACATGATTGAGCTATTTCTTGGTTTTTACGCGCTCTCGCGAATCCGCAGCCGGTCGCTCACCAGCGCGATGAACTCGCCGTTGGTGGGCTTGTCCTCCAGCGAGCACACGTTCTTGCCAAATGCCTCGTCCAGCGCCTCGATGCGCCCGCGGTTCCAGGCGACCTCGATGGCGTGGCGGATGGCGCGCTCCACCTTGCTGGAGGTGGTGCCGAAGCGCCGGGCGATGCCCGGATACAGCTCCTTGGTGATGCGGCCCATCAGGTCGGGATTGTCCATCACCATCTTGACCGCCTCGCGCAGATACTGATAGCCCTTGATATGCGCGGGAATCCCGACCGTCAGGAAGAGATTGGCAATCCGCTCCTCCAGGCTTTCCGCGCCATGCGACGGATCCCTGTACATCTGCGCCGTCATCGCCTCTGCGCGATACTCCTCGCCGGCCGCCTCGAACACGCGCTGCGCCAGCAGCCCAAAGTCAAACGGCTTCACCATATAATAGCTGACGCCCAGATTGATCGCGCGGGCGATGAAATCATCCCGGCTCAGGGCCGTCAGGGCGATAACCCCCGGCATATGGGCGAGCTTCATGCCCTGGAGGCGCTCCAGCACGCCATAGCCATCCATCTGGGGCATAATCATATCACAAATCAACACATCCGGTTCATGCTGCTGCACCTGCTCGATCGCCTCAAGGCCATTGCTCGCCATGCCGACAATCTCAATGCCATTCTGCTGAGCCAGAAACTGCGCAAGCATCTCCCGCATCTGCAGATTGTCATCGGCGATGACCACACGAACTGTACCCATACTATCCCTCCAATTATCCTGGCTCCAAGACCGTTATCTATCCCATGGCATATTCTACCATGCGCTTGATCTGGATGTAAATATAGGATTTGGATTTTTCTTCCTTTCTTAAACTTATTGGATACATATGCAGACGAAGTGCACTTTAGAACCCGAATTATTCAAAATCTGACTTGACTTTTGGCCCGGCTCCTCTGCATTTCCCCTCGTTTCGTCACCAGACCGCCAGGCGCGCGCGATCGCTGTCCGATATGTAAATACGGTGCATGGCCTACCGTGCAGCCGCCCACAGCAAAAGGCCCTCCTGCGAGGGCCTCAGAGTATCAACAAACTACGCAGACAGCGCCGGGGATGGATGGAAGCGCATCACTTTGATGCCAGTGCACAGGCTGGTGCATCAGAGTGATGCGCTCCTTCCTTTTACCCAGGTTCACAAAGCATCAGAATGATGGAAAACCATTGCAACAATCATCACCTTGATACAGCCTTACTGCAACCTGATT
>JBJEYK010000341.1:0-14089 GCA_051886775.1 Candidatus Ventricola sp.
CCCTGGCCCTTGGTCGGCGGCAGCAGGGTGACGTTGCCCACGCCATTCGTCCAGACGGTGTAGGAATTGGCGCGCGCATCGGTGAACTCGGCCTCGCCCTGATCGTTCAGATTGTAGTGCACGCCCTCGACGCCGTAGTTGAGCAGGGTCATGACATAGGGATCGGTGTTGAGCAGGTTCAGGAACTTCATGCAGGCCTCCGGCTTGTCGGAGTTGGCGGAGATGGCCATCATCGCGCCCTGCACGGAGGTGTTGTCGATGTAGGGATCGCTGTGGGTCATGACGTAGGCCACCTGGATGCCGCGGGCGGCGGAGGTGGTGTACTCATAGCCGTACAGGGAGACCTCAGAGGAGATCAGGTAGTTCGCGGTGTTCTGCGCGTTGCGCCAGGTGTCGGTCGCGGTCTCGCCAATGGCAATAGCCGGATCGATGTAGCCCGCGTCGTAGTACTTCTTCATCTGGGTCGCGAAGGCCTTGAACTCGTCCGTGGCGTACTTGCCCACAAACGTGTTGCCGTACGGGCCGGGCTGGGACACATCGTCCGCGTTCATGATGTAGCTGAGCAGCAGGCCCGCGTCGCCGGTGACGATCGGGGTGTTGTCCACCATGCGCTCCACGACAGCGCCCTCAAACACGAACGGATAGAACACGGAGCCGTCGGCCTCTTCGCCGGCCTTGACCTTGGCGAAGATCTCGTCCCAGCCATAGAAGCCGGCCTTCTGCACGTCCTCGAGCGTGTAGCCATACTTCTCCAGCAGCGTGACGTTCACGTCCCAGCAGTTCATCGTGGCGAAATCCTTGAAGCCCGGCACGGCGTAGACGCCCTTCTCCCCGTCGGGGCCTTCGGTCATCGCGCCCTCAAAGAGCAGCGCGGGCAGAGTCGCGGTCAGCTCCGCGCCGTTTTCCGCAAGCAGGTCGTCCTCCGGGTCGTCCAGGCGGACATACGCGCCTGCCTTGGCGTACTTCGCGTACTCGTTCTTCGTCCAGGAGCAGGTGAACATGATGTCGTACTCGTCGGAGCCGGAGGTCACGGCGTTGAGCGCGAGGTCGTCAAAGTTCGCCCAAGTGCCCCAGACGGGCTTGATGGTCACGCCGATCTTCTCGGTCAGATAGGGGTTGAGCTTTTCCAGCACGGCGGAATCGTCGGTCACATTGTTGCCTTCCAGCAGGATGGTGATTTCCACCGGGTCCTGCGCCAGAGCGGCAGCCGCGAACAGAAGCATCATCGCGGCAAGAGCCAGAGCCAGCAGTTTCTTCATATGGGGTTCCTCCATTCTATGATTTGCAAGCGGCCGTCTTCGCCGGCGGCCGTTCTTACCGTGGTGAAGGGCGTCATCCCTTGACCGAGCCGATGGTCAGCCCGGCGACGACGTAGCGCTGGAAGAAGGGATAGGCGCAGGCGATGGGCACGACGATGAACACGACGACGGCCATGCGCATCGTCTGGTTGGGCAGATTGCGCAGCGCCTCCGCGCTGGCCGCGCCCATGACCGAGGAATTGCGCGAGATGAACTCGGCGTTGCGCTGCATCTCCATCAGCAGGTACTGCAGCGGATAGAGCTTCCTGTCCGTGACGTAGAGCAGACAGAGGAACCACTCGTTCCAGTAGGCCAGCGCCGTCAGCAGCGCAACCGTCGCGATGCCGGGCTTGACGATGGGCAGCACCACGCGCGCCAGCGTGGAATACTCGCCGGAGCCGTCAATGGTCGCCGCTTCGATCAGGTCAAAGGGCACGGAGCTCTGGAAGAACGTGCGCATGATGATGATGTTGAACGGGCTGACCAGCAGCGGCACGATCAGCGCGGCGTAGTTGTTGCCAAGCCCCAGCAGGTTCTTGCACACGATGTAGGTGGGAATCAGGCCGCCGCCAAAGATCATCGTGAAGAAGCTGAAGAAGGTGAAAAAGCCCCGCAGCCTGTAATCCTTTCGAAAGAGCGGATACGCGTAGAGCACGCACATCGCCACGCTGAGCACCGTGCCGACGATGGTGATGAAAAAGCTGTTGAAGTAGCTCAGCCAGAGCTGGTCGCCGAGCCTGAAGACCTGCTTGTACGCCTCCAGCGACCACTCGGTGGGAAGGAACGAATAGCCGATGGTCTTGATGCTCGCCTCCGAGCTGAAGGAAATGATGATGACGAACACGAAGGGCAGGATGCAGCACAGGGAGAACAGCGCGAGGATCAGGTGGAACAGCAGTTCCGTTCCCCGGCTGACCTGGTTGAGGCGGAAGGCCTGCGCTTTTTTCATGCGATGGGCAAATGTCATGGCAGCTTCCCTCCTTAAAACAGGCTGCTGTCCGCGTCGAGCCTGCGAACCACCGCGTTCGCAGCCATGATGCAGATGAAGCCGACCAGGTTCTGCAAAAAGCCCGCCGCAGTGGACATGCCGACATCGCCGGTGAACTTGTAGGAGCGGTATACATAGGTGTCCACGACCTGCGTGACCGGGAACAACGGCGCTGAATTCATCGGCACCGACCAGAACAGGCCAAAGTCCGCGTTGAAGATCTTGCCCACGTTCATGATCAGCAGCACGATGATGATGGGTTTGAGGTGCGGCAGCGTCACATGGAGCGTCTGCTGCCACTTGGTCGCGCCGTCCACGGCGGCTGCCTCGTACTGGGAGCGGTCGATGCCGGTGATGGCCGACAGGTACAGCACGGTGGAGTAGCCGGTGTTCTTCCACATGCTGCACAGCGTGAGGATGAAGGGCCAGTACTTCGGCTCGTTGTACCAGTCGATGGGCGTGAGGCCCGCGGCCTTCTGGGCGCGCACGATCATACCGTTGGTCGGGTCCAGAAACGCGAAGAGAAAGTACGCCGCCACGACCCAGCTGAGGAAGTACGGGAAGAACATCAGCGTCTGATACGTCTTGGCCAGAAATCTGCGCGTCAGCTCGCTCATCATGATCGCCAGCGTGACGGAGATCACCAGCCCCAGCAGGATCCACAGCGCGTTGTAGCCCAGCGTGTTGCGGATCATGGTCAGCGCGTCGCGGGTAAAGAGGAACTGGAAGTTGTCCAGCCCGACGAACTCGCTGTGCAGCAGGTTCGTGGGGAACGGCATCTTGCGCGTGGGCAGGCGGTAGTCAAGAAACGCCATCACAATGCCGAACATCGGCAGATACCGGATCAGCAGCAGCCAGACGGCCGCAGGCAGGAGCATCGTCGTCAGCCAGAGGGTCTTCCTGGTGCCGGCGGTCATCCCATGCCGGGGCAGCGCAGGACGCGCGGGCGGGTTTGAGATGCGCATGCTGTTCCGCCTCCTTTTCATCACATATTGGGTACAGCCGTTCTGATGCCTTTATTATATGAATTGCAAACGGAAATAGCATCGTCTCCAGTTGTGATTTGTTGTACATAGTTGCCAATATGATGGCCAAAACGTCGTGCGTCTTGCCATGGAGAGCCGGCTATGGTAAGATGAGGACATCCAAAACAGCAGGAAAGGCGGTGGGCTGGATGATTGTGCGCCCGATCCGCGAAGGCGAATACAAGCGCTGCCAGGAGCTGTGTGCGCTGGCGTTTGAATACGCCATGAAGGACGCGGACAGGACGCCGGAGGAAGCGCTTGCCGCCGTGCGCGAGCACCCGGTCAGCCGGCAGGATGTTTACTGGCACAGCCAGTGGGCGGCGTTTGCCGACGACGATGCGACTATGCTCAGCACGATGACGGTCATCCCCTACCGCGCGACGTTCGACGGGCACGACGTGCTGATGACAGGCATCGGCGGCGTGGCGACGCTGCCGCAGTATCGCAGGATGGGCGGCATCCGGGGCTGCTTTGAGCATGCGCTGCCGCAGATGGTCGGGGATGGCGCCGTGCTTTCCTATCTCTATCCGTTTTCGACGGCGTTCTATCGCCGGTTTGGCTACGAGCTGGGCTGCACGGCCAACCGCTGGAAGATTGCCCTGCGCAGCGTGCCCAAACTGGCTGTGGACGGCACATGGCGTCTGCTGGAGCGCGGCGCGGCGCTGAGGAGCGCGATTGAAGCCATCGATCAGGTGTGGCAGGTGCGCTACAACTGCATGGTGCGCTGCGAGGACATCGAATACACATGGATCGAGCAGGCCAACCCCTTTGCAGACCGCAGCTATACCTATGTATACTTCCGCAGCAGCGGCGAGCCCGCCGGCTATCTGACCTACCGCCCGGTGATGGACGAAGGAAACAGGACGCTGGAATGCACGCGCATGGCGTTTGACGGCCTGGAGGGACTGCGCGCTCTGCTGGCGCTGCTCAAAACCATGGAGGCGGATCACAGCCACGCCGTAATGACCCTCCCGGAGGATGTGCAGCTGGGCGGCGTGCTGCCGGAGTGGAGCTTCGGCGACGTGCAGTGCCAGCGCGCATGGAAGGGCATGGCGCGCGTGGTCAACGTGCAGCGGGCGCTGGAGCTTGCCCGGATGCGTGGCAAGGGCAGCCTCGTGCTGGAGCTTTCGGATGCACTGATCCCCGCCAATAATGGGCGCTTCCTGGTGCGCTTTGCGCCGGGCATGCAAAATGGCGTCGAACGGACGCAGGCTTCGCCGGACGTCATCCTGGGTATACAGGACTTCAGCCGCCTGATTCTGGGCGGCTGCGACGCAGCAGACATCCGCTGGCTGCCGCAGGTGAAGCTCCTCTGTCCTCCCGAGCAGGCCGCACAGGTGTTTTACCGCAAGCCCCTGTTCATCAGCCAGTATTTCTGACCATCCGACGCTGTGCAAGAGGACAAGCGCGGACAAGAAATGCCATCCGGGGGCATATCACCGGAGCTGCGTTTCTGATATGCTTACGATAGAGAAGCCGGCATGCTGCCGGCGGCGTCCCCGACGAGGATCCGCAAGTCCCGCCGCCAGGCGCAGATGCTTGCGGAGGGCGACAACACGAGGCAATGGAGGCTTGACTCATGCGGTATGGTGATTTTGACGACAGCGCGCGGGAGTACGTCATCGACAGGCCCGACGCGCCCTTTTCCATGACCAACTATCTGGGCACGCAGCGCATGGGCGCGGTGATCTCCCACAACGCCGGCGGCTACTGCTGGCTGGATTCGCCGCAGTTCCACCGGATCACGCGGTTCCGCCCCAATGGCGTGCCCATGGACTACCCCGGCCACTACGTCTACCTACGCGACGAGGACAGCGGGAAATATTGGTCGCTGAGCTGGCAGCCCACGGGCCTCCCGCTGGATGAGGCGCGGTACGAATGCCGACACGGGCTGGGCTATTCCACCTTCTCCTGCGATGTCGAGGGCATCTCGGCCCGGCAGACGCTGTTCATCCCGCGCGAGGAGGATGGGCGCGATCCGGTGGAGATCTTTGACGTGCGCATCCGCAACATGTCGGGCAGGCCGCGGCACCTGAGCGTCTTTGGCTATGTGGAATTCTCCTTCCACCACATTGACATGGACAACCAGAACTTCCAGATGAGCCTGTACGCCGCCGGCTCCCACGCCGAGGACGGCGCCGTGCTCATGGAGGCGCATTACGAGGAAAACAGCTGGCAGTTCTTCGCGGGCAGCTTCGAGCCGGACGGCTTCGAGGGCGTGCGCGATGCGTTCATCGGCCCCTACCGCACGGAGCGCAATCCCCTCGGTGTGGAGCGCGGAGCGCTGACCGGCTCGCTGGAGCTGGGCGGCAATCCCTGTGGCGCGCTGCAGAAGCGACTGACGCTCGCGCCCGGCGAGGAGGCGCGCGTGCTGTTTTACCTGGGCACAGGCCGCGGGCAGGCCGTGCGCGACGCACGCGAGCGCTATGACGAGGCCGGGACGGACGCGGCCTTCGCGGCGCTCAAAGCCTGGTGGAACGCCCGGCTCTCCGCCCTGCAGGTGCGCACGCCGCACGCAAACATGAACCGCAGCCTCAACATCTGGAACCTGTACCAGAGCGAGGTGAACGTGCTCTTCTCACGCTTCTCCTCCTTCATTGAGGTCGGCGGGCGCACGGGGTTGGGCTACCGGGACACGGCACAGGACGCCATGTGCATCCCGCACGCCGAGCCGGGCATGTGCGAAAGGCGCATCGTACAGCTGCTGCGCGGTCAGGTCAGCGCGGGCTACGGGCTGCACCTGTTTGATCCCGCGTGGTTCGAGCCGAAGGAGGCGCAGTCCTTCCAGTCGCCCACGGTGGTGCCCACGCCGGAAAAAAGCGGCATGATCCACGGCATCAAGGACGCCTGCGCGGACGATGCGCTCTGGCTGATTCCGGCCATCATCGAAAACGTGCGCGAGAGCGGCGACACCGCCTTCTTTGACCGCATCATCCCCTACGCGGACGAGGGCGAGGATACCGTCTGGGGGCACATGAAGCGCGCACTCGACTTCTCCTACGGCCATGTCGGCGCGCACGGCGTGACCTGCGGCCTGCGCGCGGACTGGAACGACTGCCTGAATCTGGGCGGCGGCGAGAGTGCGATGGTCGCATTCCTGCTGATCTGGGCAACGGAGCACTTCCTCGACGCGGCGCGCTTCCTCGGGCGTGCTGAGGATGCCAGACACTACGGCGCGCTGATGGAGGACATGAAGCAGGTCTGCCAGGCGCAGCTATGGGACGGAGCATGGTTCCTGCGCGGCTTCACGGCGGACGGGCGGCCCATCGGCAGCCAACTCGCCAGCGAGGGCAAGGTGCATCTGGAGAGCAATACCTGGGCCGTGGTCAGCGGCGCGGCGACGCCGGCGCAGGGAATCTCCTGCATGGACGCGGTGGACAAGTGGCTCTACACGCCCTACGGGCTGATGCTCAACGCGCCCTCCTTCACGAAGCCGGACGACGGCATCGGCTTTGTCACCCGCGTGTACCCCGGCGTGAAGGAGAACGGCGCGGTGTTCAGCCATCCCAATCCGTGGGCCTGGGTGGCGGAGTGCCGCCTCGGGCGCGGCAGCCGCGCGATGAAGCTCTACGACGCGCTGCTGCCCGAGAACCAGAACGACATCATGGAGATCCGGCAGGCGGAGCCGTACAGCTACTGCCAGTTTATCATGGGCCGGGATCACACAGCCCACGGGCGTGCGCGTCATCCGTTCATGACCGGCTCGGCGGGCTGGGCGTATTACGCGGCGACGCGCTATATGCTGGGCATCCGCCCCGGCTTTGACGGCCTGACGGTCGACCCGTGCATCCCCGCGGACTGGGACAGCTTTGAGGCCGTGCGCCGGTGGCGTGGCGCGACCTATGCAATCCGGGTCGAAAACCCGACGCATGTGGAAAAGGGCGTCCGCCTGATCGAGGTGGACGGCTGCGAACAGATGAGCATTCCCGCATTCACCTCCGGCACGCACAGCGTCCGCGTGGTGATGGGATAAGGCGCACAGGAGGCAAGCATGATTGAGTTCGGCACGGGCGGCTGGCGCGCCGTCATCGGAGATCTGTTCACCCGGGACAATATCCGCAGGGTCGCCTGCGCGCTCGCCCGGCGCATGCGGCGCGAGGGCTGCGCGGATGCGGGCATGTGCATCGGCTATGACCGGCGCTTCCTGAGCCGCGAAGCCGCGATCTGGTTTTCGGAGGTCATGGCGGGCGAGGGCGTGCGGCTCTACTTTGTGAACCTCGCCGCGCCCACGCCGCAGATCATGTTCACCGTCAAGCACATGGGTCTCCCCTACGGCGCAGAGGTGACCGCCAGCCACAACCCCGCCATCTACAACGGCATCAAGCTCTTCACGCGCGGCGGGCGCGATGCCGTGCAGGCGATCACCGACGAAATCGGCGCGGAAGCCAACGCGCTTGGCGAGGCGGACATCCGCTCCGTCGCCTTTGACGAGGCGCTGCGCGCGGGCAGGATCACCTTCATCGACCCGCGCGACGCGTACCTCGACTCCATCATGGCGCAGATCGACATGAACGCCATCCGCGCGCGCCGCCCGCGCATCGAGCTTGATCCGATGTACGGCGTGAGCCTGACCGGCCTGATGACCATCCTCTACACCGCGCGCTGCGACGTGGACGTCATCAACGACCGGCACGACGCCTTCTTCGGCGGACACCTGCCCGCGCCCAACCCGGACACGCTGCGCGATTTGCAGGGCATCGTCCGCGACCACCACGCCGACATGGGCATCGCCACCGACGGCGACGCCGACCGGCTGGGCATCATCGACGAGCAGGGCAGCTACGTGCCCGCGAATATGGTGCTTGTGCTGCTGTACTACTACCTGCTCAAATACAAGGGCTGGCGCGGCCCGGCGGTGCGCAACATCGCTACCACGCATCTGCTCGACCGCGTCGCCACGGCATTTGGGCAGACCTGCTACGAGGTGCCGGTCGGCTTCAAGCACATCTCCATCGCCATGGACACGCACGACGCGCTCATCGGCGGCGAGTCCTCCGGCGGCCTGACCGTGCGGGGCCACATCAGCGGCAAGGACGGCCTGTACGCTGCGTCACTGCTGGTGGAGATGCTCTGCGTCACGAGCAAGCCGCTCTCCGCGCTGGTGCGGGAGATCCACGACGAGTTCGGCGAAATGCACATGGCCGAGTACGACTGGGCGCTCACGGATCAAAGTCGGACGCGCATCCACCAGATGATCATGGCGGACAGGCAGCTGCCGGACTTCGGCCTGCCGGTTCAGCGCGTCAGCTACATGGACGGCTGCAAGGTGTATTTCGAGGACGGCTGGATCATCGCGCGCTTCTCCGGCACGGAGCCGCGCGTGCGCGTGTTCGCCGAGCGGGACACGATGGCCCACGCGCGGGCGCTGGTCAGAACCATGGCAGCATTTGCTGGGCTGCCGTTCGGGGAGTGACTTGACCTGTGGTGCGCGCATGCGCGGAGGAAGATCATGAAGGTGCTCAAATCCATCCGGGTGCAGCTGATTGCGATCATGCTGGTGTGCTATCTGGCCCCAACGCTGATTCTGGGCGAATACATGGGCAATGTGTTCTTTGCGGACATGCGCGCCAAAACCGAAACCGCCCTGAGCTCCAGCGTGGAGCACGCCTACACGCTCAGCCTGCAAAGTGTGAATCGTGCCGTGAATCTGGCGAAGGAGGCCACCTACGACGGTGATCTCAGCGATATTTACTCAGGCTATGAGTCCGGCGCGTTGACAAGTGCTGAGTTACTGCGCCAGTCGAGAAGCTACATTGAGCGCAAGTACAGCCGGGAAAACCTGTTCACCTTCGCGCTGTACTACCCGGTCAGCGACCCGTCGATGCTGGTGTATAGCCGCTCCGGCTACGAGGAAACCGTCCGCTATCTGCGCGAGGCCAACGACGCCGTACTTGCCGCGTGTGAAGATCTGGATACCCGCTGCCTGTTCATCGAGGTGCAGGGACGGGTGTATCTGGTGCGCAACCTGATGAACCTGCGGATGGAGCGCTTTGGCATCCTCGTGCTGGGCGTGAACGCCGACAGGATGCTTGCCGACGTACAGGCGCTGTCCTCTGCATGGGACGGCGAGGTGCAGGTCATGCTGGGGCAGTCCGGCGCCTGCGGCGCAGACTGGGACGCGCAGGCCAAAGGGCTGTGCGAGCTGCCCGAGGAGGACAAGCTCGCCTACATCTGCCGGGAGCGGACCAGCGACTACGATTTTGCCCTGCGCCTGAGCGTCGGTCAGAACCGCATTTATGGCGAGATCCGGGCATTCCGGCGGCTGATGACCGGCCTGTTCGTGCTGCTGATTCCGATTCTGACGCTCGTGTTCCTGTACGTCCGCAAGCGGATCATCCGGCCCATCAGCCTGCTCAGCCAGGCGTCTGCCCGGATTGAGGCCGGGGAACTGGGCGTCACGGTGCCCATGCACGGCAGCGACGAGCTGGGACAGCTGGGCAGAGCATTTTCCAAGATGAGCCTGCGCATCGAGGAGCTGATCGACAAGACCTACAAGGAAGAAATCGCCCTGAGGGACGCAAAGATTCAGAGCATGCAGAGCCGGATCAACCCACATTTCCTGAACAATGCGCTGGAAAACCTCAACTGGGAGGCGCGTCTGGAGGGCTCGCAGACCATGTCCGACATGGTAGAATCCCTGAGCATCCTGCTCAACGCCAGCATGGGCAGGGCAAACCGCCGCATGGTATCCCTCGCGGAGGAGCTGGAGGTCGCCCGCGCCTATTGCTACTTCGTCGGCCTGCGCTATGGCGACAGGCTCCGCATTGACGACGAATTTGACGAGGCTGCCATGAACGCCGTGGTGCCGCTGCTCACGCTGCAGCCCCTGCTGGAAAACGCCGTGCAGCACGGCATCGAGCCGGCGGGCGGCGGCGAAATCCACCTGAGCGGCTTGCGCGCAGGGGATTTGCTGAAGCTTCAGGTCGTCAACAGCGGCAAGCCGCTTTGCGAGGACGACTGGGCGCGGATCCGCCTGGCCATGGCGGGCGACAATCAGGACGGGCACCATCTAGGGCTGGCAAACATCTGCACCCGGCTGCGCCTGATCTATGGCGGAAGGGCAAAGCTCTTTGTCCGCACGGATGAGCAGGGGCGCACGGTGGTGCAGCTCGAAATTCCGCTGAAGGAGGAAGAGACATGAGACGGCTGCTTGCGCTGTTTTTTCTGCTCGTACTGCCGGCTGGCGTGATGGCGGAGGGCATCACGCTGCGCACGGCCAGCTGCTTCGCCGGAACCGACGCCTCGGCGGAGGCGTACGTGGAGCTGCTCAAGGCGTTTGAGGAGCAGACCGGCTGCATCATCGAGGATGCTTCCGCCGCCAGCGACGAGAGCTGGAAGACCAGCGTGCTGTACGACTTTGCCGCAGGCAACGAGCCGGACGTGCTGTTTTTCTTCGCCGCCAACGCGGATTCAGCGCCGCTTCTGAGCCGGGTCGTACCCATTGCGGAGATTAACGCCGCCTATCCAGAGCTGCATCTGCCGGAAATCCCCGCCCTGCAGGAAAGCGACGGGCGCATCTACGCCATTCCCGTGCGCTCGTTCTGGGAAGGTCTGTTCGTCAATACGGATCTGTTTGCGCGCTATGATCTGGAGCTGCCCACGACCTGGGACAATCTGGAGACGGCGATCGCCCGCTTCCGTGAGGAGGGCGTAGTACCCATCTCCGCGTCACTGTCGGACATTCCACACTATCTGGCGGAGATGGCCGTGCTGGTCTGCGGAAGCCCGGAGGAGCACGCTGCCCGCCCGGGCACGCTTTCGGAGGTGCCAAAGGCCTGGTTTGACGGCATGGCGCTCATCCGCCGCTTGTACGAGCTGGGGGCGTTTGCAGACAACGTGACGGCGACCAACGAATCGATGGCCAGCCAACTCTTCCGGGACAAGAAGGCAGCGATGCAGATCGACGGAAGCTGGTTTGCCAACAGCATTCCCCCCGAGAGCATGGACACGACCATCGTGATGCCCATGCCGGCCTATGCACCCGATGCCAACCCGGACGCCTTCATTGGTGGTGTGTCGATGGGGTTTTATCTCACGCGGCGCGCATGGGAGGATCCGAACCGGCGCGACATGGCTGTCCGGCTGCTGGCATGGTTCGCAAAGGAAGAAAACCTGACGCTCCTGGGCAACAGCCATCTGACGGGCGCCCTGCGGGAGTCCGTCGAGGCCATGCTGTCCCATCAGGAGGCCATGCTCCGCCCCTTCCAGGACGACATGAGCAAGGAGGCGCGCGAGGTGTGGCTGCTGGACTGCGTATCCGCTGTGGCCGAGGGAACGATGACCGCAGAGGAATGCTGGGCGCGCATCATGCAGCTGCATCCGTTTGGAGATTGACGCGCTCAAAGGAGGGAAAATGGGATGTTCCGCGTGGTGCTTGTGGATGACGAACGGCTGATCCTGGAGGGCCTGAGCAAGGTTGTGCCCTGGAAGGCTCTGGACTGCACCGTGGCAGGCACAGCCTGCGATGGCCGGGAGGGCCTTGTGCTCATCCGGCGCGAAAAGCCGGACATTGTGCTCACGGATATCCGTATGCCCAATATGGACGGGCTGACGATGCTGGCTGCTCTGCACAGCGAGTTTCCGAGGATGCAGATGACGGTGCTGACGGCCTACCGGGATTTTGATTACGCGCAGCAGGCGATCACGCTTGGCGTGTGCAGGTATCTACTCAAGCCCAGCAAAATGGAGGAGATCACGCAGGCCATCGAGACGATGACGGCGAAGCTGCGCGAGCTGCCGCCGGAAAAGAGCGGCGAAGATGCGGAGCCGGAGGGCAGCGAAGCCGGGAGCTTCATCGTCCACTCGGCACTGGAGTACATGCGCCGGCACTGCACGGAGCGCATCAGCCTGACGGACGTCGCCGAAAGCGTCTACGTCAGCCAGTGGCATCTGTCCAAGCTGATCAACCGGCACATGGGACAGAGCTTCCTCGATCTGCTGGGCAGCATGAGAATCGAGCGCGCCAAAGAGCTGCTGGCCGATCCCGCCATGCGGGTGCACGCCGTAGCCGAGGAAGTAGGCTACAGCGATGTGGCGCATTTCTCCAAGAGCTTTAAAAAGATTGTCGGCAAGACACCCGGCGAGTACCGGGCGACACTGAGCGGATAAGGATGCAGTTCCCACGTCCCATACGCAGCAAACGGCTCGCTGCCGCTGCGCTGCTGAAGTTTTCTGGAATCATCTATTTCATCTCATCATTTTTACCTCACCTCTCGCCCCGATTGCAAAAAATCCTCCTGGTTTTACAAAGATACGAAAAACGGGCCTCTCAGACGCATTTTCAGAATCGGCAGGGTGCAATTCTCCCTGTCCATCGCTTCCAAAAATGGCTCTGAGAGGCTTATTGGGTTCGTGCCTTTTCCTTTGGGTTCCCCTGTCTGCGTCCTCACGCAGAATCCACTCGACATTTTTCCGGACGACGAGCAGTTCCCGCATTTCATCGTGCGCAGTCCGGTATGCCTGACAGCTCTGAGCCTTCTCCGCTTTCAGCCGTTCGATTTCTGCTCTCAGCATCTGACCGGACGGTATCTTCTTCATGCTGTACTCGTTGTGATATCGCTTCGCCTCGCGCCGCATCGCAATTTCTGCTTCATGCGCTTCCAGAAAAACACGTGGATAGCCTTCTTCGTGACAGCCCATGAAGAAGGCTTCTGTTTTGGTATTCTATCTGGTACAGAAGGAGAGAAAACCTATGAGCACAGCCTTTGCAGGAAAGGTCGCCGTCGTCACGGGCGGCGCGCATGGCATCGGAAAGGCGATTGTCGAAGCCTTCCGGGATGAGGGCGCGGCGGTGGGGATCATCGATATCGACGGCGGCATGACCCGGCAGATGATTGATCACGGGGATAGAGGCTGGACGGTTAACCAAAAGAACATGAGCCGTGCCCGGGGCATCCATTCCCTGTGCACGGCTCGCATTTATCTCCCGAATCCTCACTCATTCAGTCCGCTCTCCCTGAGCAGGATTTCGATATCCGTCCCCTTCACCTTCTTGAGCACAATCCGCAGCAGCTCGTGTTCCATAAAGCCCAGCTTCACGTCCGTGATCGGCTTCTTGTCAATGGCGTAGTAGCAGGCGCGCAGCAGCTCGCGCACGTCATACTTGCTGCCCCAGACCTCCGGCACGCCGCGGTCGATGTTCAGCAGCGTATAGACCGCCTCCATGCCCGTGCGCATCGAGTATATCTTCAAGGGCGCAGCCCGATAGAAGCATTTCCTGAGAAAAGGTTCAGACATAGGAAGAAAGAACTTCTTTAGGAGAAAGCCACTTCAAAGGACGCATAGGCCGGTCGTTGGTGCGACTTTGGTGGGCAGCTAGCTGCCCACCAAAGTCGTCGAGCGAATAGAAGGAGTGGATGTCGTAAAACAGGCGCTGATCTTCTCTATGACTGCGTTCGACTTTTCCGTTATGACGAGGAGTATACGGCTTAATCAGCTTATGCCTGATTTTTAGTTCCGCAGCTGTGACTTCAAAGAGAGAGGGTATGTCCTTTTTGCTGTTGGAAAACCGATTAGTGAATTCAAAGCCGTTGTCAGTCTGCACGCATTCGACCTTTATGCCTTTGCGAGAGAATGCACTGACTACCTTTCTGAGAAAATCGGCAGACGAATAGGTGCTTTGCTTCGGATAAGCGCCCAGGATGCGGTAGCGAGAGTATTCATCTATTGCGGTATACTGATAAAGGCGAAGCTCTTTGTCAGCAATACAGCGTCTTGGAACAACCTTCACGTCGATCTGAACTCTTTCTCCGGGATGCGTCATTTTCTCGTAAGGTTTG
>JBJEYK010000342.1:0-14006 GCA_051886775.1 Candidatus Ventricola sp.
TGCTGGCCGCCGCCCGGGCATAGATGGTATCCTCCTCCAGCGCGACATGGCTGATCACCCCCTGCTCGATGTATTCGAGCATGCGGCTGTATTCGATTCTCGCGCCGGTCTTGCCGCCCAGCATGGCGGAAAACATCTGCCAGGCCATCAGCACAGCCAGGATGAGCAGCGCGTAGATGGGAAAGCCTCGATATGATTTCTTCAATGGGAACCTCCAGCTCCGCGGCGCACCGCGGCATGATTATTTCTCGTAGACCTCCGGGCGAAGCACGCCGATATCCGGCAGGTTGCGGTAGCGCTCGTCGTAATCCAGGCCATAGCCCACGACGAACTCGTCCGGGATCAGGAAGCCGTAATAGTCCACCTGCAGCGGCACGCGGCGGCGCTCCGGCTTGTCCAGCAGCGTCGCGATGCGCAGCGAGGCCGCGCCGCGGCTGAGCAGATTGTCCTTGAGGAAGGAGAGCGTCATGCCGGAATCGACGATGTCCTCGATGATCAGCACGTCCTTGCCGTTGATGGGCTTGTCCAAATCCTTGAGGATGCGCACCACGCCGGAGGACTTGGTCGCGCTGCCGTAGCTGGAAATCGCCATGAAGTCCATGCTCATGGGCAGGTCGATCTCGCGCACCAGATCCACGAAGAACGCCACCGCGCCCTTGAGGATGCAGATCGCGACCATGTCCTTGCCGCGAAAATCCTCGGTGATTTGCCTGCCCATTTCCTTCACGCGCGCGGCAATCTGCTCACGCGTGAGCAGCAGTTCGTCCTTGAGATCGGCATACGTCGCCCGTTTCTCGCTCATTCGCTTTTCCCCCTGATTTGATGTTATGTAAATCCCCTCGTCCTGCTTCGGCCTCGGGTGCAAAGCAACGGGATTTTCATTCTTTCGTCGGTGATGCCGCCGGCGGCACGCCGGTTGGCCTGGTGATGAGATCAGCCCACGGGCAGCGCAGGCTGACCAGCAGGCGGCGTTCGCCGTCCCGCCCCCGGCAGATTTCGCCGGGCCGCAGGCCGACCGCCCAGAGTATCCCCCCGCGCCCGCGCAGCACCGGCAGGCTGTTTTTCAGCCCCTGCTCGACGCCCGCCTTGATGAGCAGCCGGCTGAGCAGCTCCTCATGATGCCGGCCAAAGGGCGTCATCGTGTCGCCCTCGCGCCGCAGGGTGATATGCGCGCCGTCGAGCAGCGGCGCGGGAATCGCCTGCGCAAAGCACCCGTCGCCCGTCTCGCCCGGCGCGGCCTCGCGCACGGTGAACACGCCGAAGGGCGTGTCCGTCCTGCCCAGGCCAAGCGGCACGTCGACCGGCGGCGCGGCCGCGCGCACGGCGCACACCGCCCGCCTGCCCAGCAGCGCGTGCGCCCCGCCCGTCAGGTTGACCGAAGCTGCCCCCGGCGACGCTGCCGCCGCCATCACGGCCTCAATCGTCTGCGCGCTCTGCGGCGCGATGCCCGCACGCGCGATCAGGCGCACGATTGCGCGGGAGCGCAGCGCCGGATGCAGCCCGGCCAGCTCTGCGCGCGACATCGCCGCGCCGTCGGCCAGCTCGTGCATGGGCACATCCTTCAGCTGCGCGTCAAAAAAGTCCTCGTCGCGCTGCGCGGCCCGCGCCAGGCGGCCCAGCGCCGCGCCCGCGCCGGGGCAGGCCTGCTCCAGCTCGGGCAGCACGCGCCGCCGCACGCGGTTGCGCGCGTAGCGCAGCTCGTCGTTGCTCTCGTCCTCGCGCCAGCCCTGCCCCTGCGAGCGCAGCTCCTCGCGCAGCTCCTGCGGCGTGCAGCCCAGCAGCGGACGGATCAGATCGCCGCTGCGCATGCGCATCGCCTGCAGCCCGCGCACATCGCAGCCGCGCGCCGCGTGCAGCAGCACCGTCTCCGCCTGGTCGCCCGCGTGGTGCGCCAGCGCGATCACGTCCGCCCCGGCCTGCCGGGCCATGCGCCGCAGCGCCGCATAGCGCAGCGTCCTGGCGGCGTCCTCCAGCCCGCAGCCATGCGCGCGCGCATAGCCCGGAGTGTCGACCGATTCCGAGAAGAACGGAATACCCCTTTCCTTGCACAGCGCCCGCACAAAGGCCAGGTCCTTGCGGGCAGCCTCTCCGCGGATGCCGTGCTCCACGTGTGCGCAGGAGACCGTCAGCGGATAGGAAGCCCTCGCCTGCGCGCAAAAACAAAGCAGCGCCGTCGAGTCCGCGCCGCCGCTCACCGCCACGAGCACATGCGCTTCGGGGGCCACAGCGCAGCCTTCCATCAGGCGCAGGCAAAACTCCTTGATCGTCATGCCGAGTCTACTCCTGTCTACACGGATTCTATTGTACCCTCTTGTGCCCCAAAAGGCAAGGCATCTGCGCAAAAAAAGCGCTGGAAGTCCAAACCTCCAGCGCAGGATGCTCCCCGTTTCCGCCGGGGCCCGCTATTCCATCATTGCCCGGCTGACCCTGGCGCAGAGCACGGCCATGTCGTCCCTGGCGGGGCCGTCGCCCAGCGCACCGGCGATCAGCTTTTCGCCGACCGCCTGCGGGTGGAGCCAGTGCAGCCTGGCAATCGCCTCGCGCAGCGCCGTCTCCCCGCCCGGATACGCGTCGGCCACGCCGTCGGTCATCAGGATCACCACGTCGCCCGGGCGCAGCGTCATGCGCAGCGAGCGGGATTCCACGCTCTCCAGCACGCCCACGGGCAGCGTGTCCGCGCCGATGGAGCGCACCTCGCCGTCTCGTACGATGTAGGACGCACAGGCGCCCAGCTTTTCAAACGCCGTCTCGCCGCTGTGCAGATCGACGACGCACAGGTCCATCGTGGCATACATCTCCCGCCCCGTGCACATGAGCATCAGCGCGTTGACCACGTCCAGCGCCTGCGCGCGCGTGTAGCCTGCCCGCAGGCTCTCCGCCAGCAGCGACAGCGCCGCATGGCTCTCCTGCAGGGCGCTTACGCCACTGCCCATGCCGTCGGACAGGGCAAGCAGGTGCCGGCCACCCGGCAGCGAGCGCGAAAGATAGCTGTCCCCTGCAACCTCCTCGCCCGAGCGGCTGCGCGTGGCCGCGCCGATCTCCAGTGCCAGCGCGGGCGCCTGCTCAAAGACCGCCTGCGTGCTGAGCATGCCCTCCCGCGCGCAGGGGCGCATCGGCACGCCGCAGGCGCTGCTGACCAGCCTTTCCAGTGAGACGGGCGCGACGTGCTCGGGCTTGAGCAGCATCACCTCCATCTTTTCGCCAAAGCGCAGCGCGTAGGCCACGCGCACCTGCTCGTGCCCCGCGCGCACGAGCGCATAGCGGATGCGCCGGTAGGCCTCGTCATCCGGGTGAATGTCGGAGAGCGTGCGCTCGCAGACCTGATGCGCCGCCGTGCTCGTCTTCTGCAGCAGCTGCACGCACTGCGTCACCACCGGGCTCTCCTCCTGCGGGGCGCACAGCCCCTGCATCATGCGCGCCGTGTCCTCATACAGGCGTGCCCAGGCGTGGATCATCGAGGCGCAGCGCACGGCCACCGCTTCCGACTGGGTCATCTCCTCCGGCGCTGTGCGCTCAATCAGCCCCGTCACACCCGCGCGGCTCACGCTGGAGAGCGCCAGAAACGGCACCGCGCCCGGCAGCAGGAACAGCCCCGTTCGGATCGCGCGCAGGTCGCCGCCCAGCAGCGCGCCCGCCGCCGCCGCGCCGCAGAGCATCAGCAGCAGCGTCAGGCTGCGCCAGCGCGTCTTGATCTCCCCGGCCAGGAAGCCGCCGCACAGCAGCATCGCGCACGCATGCACGCTGCCCACGCACAGCGAGACCGCGCCGCCCAGCGCGCCCGCGCACAGAATGGCCTGTGACGCGCCGCCGACGTAGGCGTGCTCCAGCGTCAGATACATCGCCAGCGCGCAGGCCGCGATTTCGCCGTACGGCAGATGCGTGAGCGCCACGATCAACGACGCGCACACCGCCATCACGCACAGAGGCCGCGTCTCGCCGTCCAGCTCGTCGCGATGGCAGACGCACAGCGCCGCGCCGTCGTACATCACGCACAGCCCCGCGCCGGCTGCCGCCGTGAGCGTCACCGTGAGCACCGCCAGCACATTGTCCATGCCCACCGCCGCGCCGCACGCCGCCTGCACCAGGAACACCGCCAGCGCCATGGTCAGCCGGCTCTCCCGCCGCGCCCACAGCCCCGCGCCCAGCCACAGCAGCGTGCACGCCGGCAACTGCCAGCAGCCCATCAGGTCGCCCGCAGCATAGCTTCCCGCGAACCCGGCTACGACGCCCACGAATGCCGCCGGCACGCAGAAGCCCAGCCGCAGCAGCACCGCGAACATGGCCGTCTGGCAGGCATAGCCTCCGCCCGGCAGCCGCGCGAGCGTGAGCAGCGCCATCATCACGGCGCACAGCAGCCGCTGCACCGGTGTGCCCCGGCTGCGAAGCGTCTCATCGATGCCCGACAGGAAGGCATTTCCCGCATGGCCAAGGCCGTGCCTGTCCTCCGCGCTGCGTCTGCTCTCCCCGCGTCCTATCACCGTTCCCTGTGCCATACACGATCCCCGCCTTCCCATCATCTGGATAGGCTCATTGTATAGCGCGGCTCTCCCCTCTGCTGTCGGTTTCCGGTGCAAAAAAAGAAAAGCGCTCGACACGCTTTTCTCTGCTGCGTATTCTGCTTGATGCCGACTGGCCGTCAGTCCCACAGATCGTCCGAATCGCCGCCGAAGGGATCCTCGACAAGCGGCTCCTCCAGGGCGGAGCGCTTGCCCTCGCCGCCCGGCAGCTCGCCTACATCCGACAGGCGGCGGGCGATGGTCTCGCTGTGGCGCTGCGCCGTCTCGATCGTCTCGGATGCCTGGCGAAGGCGCTTCTGCGTGCGGCTGAGCAGATTGGCAAAGCCGCCAAAGTCCGCGCGTACCGCGCTCAGCAGCGAAAGAATCTCCTCCGTGCGCTGCTCGATGGCCAGCGAGCGGAAGCCCATCTGCAGGCTCGACAGCAGCGCGGCAAGCGTCGTCGGCCCGGCAACAACCATGCGGCTCTCATTCTGGATGCGCTCTGCCAGGCCGCTGATGCGCAGCACCTCGCAGAATAGCCCCTCGCTCTGCAAAAACAGCACTGCGTAGTCCGTCGTATACGGCGGGGCGATCAGCTTTTCGCTCATGCGGCGGGCATGCATGCGCACCGCGGATTCGAGCAGACCGCGCGCGGCCTCCACCTCCTCGCGCGTGCCGCTGTCCAGCGCCGTGCGCAGCTCGGTGTATTCCCGCATGGGAAGGCTTGCGTCGATGGGCAGATAGACGGTGTGCCCGTGCCCCTGCCCCGGCATCACCACGACAAAATCGGCCACCGGCTCGCCGCCCGGCTGCACGCTGGCATGCTGCGCGTACTGATCCGGCGCAAGCATCTGCGCCAGCAGCGCACCCAGCTGCATCTCGCCCCAGACGCCCAGCGGCTGCGCGCCGCCCAGCGTGCTGCGCAGCTCGTCGACGCTGCCGGCCAGCGACTGCATCGCGCTCAGGCTGCTGGTCACCTGCTCCAGGCGGCGCGTCACCTGCGCAAAGGAGGCCTCCAGCCGCTGGTCGACCGTGGCGCTCAGCTTCTCGTCCACCGTCCTTCGCATCTGCTCCAGCTCGAGGCGGTTTTCCTCGCTCATGCGCTGAAGCCCGCCCTCCAGCGTCTGGCGCATGCGCTCCATGCGCTCCTCGTTGCCCGACAGCTTGTCGTCGAGCGTGCGGCTCACGCCGCCCAGACGCTCCTCGTAGCTGCTCAGCCGCCGGTCCATCGTCTGGCGCATGCGCTCCATGCGCTCCTCCTCCTGGCGGCCTGCCGCGCGCATCTGCCCGCCCAGGGCCTCCATCTGCCCCTGCTGCGTGCGGGTCATCTCGCCCATCAGGCGCATCATGGAATCGCTGACGCTCTGCATCGCATCGCTGTACTCGCGCTGCGCCCGCTCGCCGCTCTCCCGCGCGCGCTCGTCCGCAGCGGCGAGCTGCTCCGAGACGCTTTTTGTCATCTCGCGCACCTGGCGCTCGGCCTGCTGCGCCCTGCGCAGCAGCAGCAAAAGCGCTGCCAGCATCAGCAGCACCAGCAAAAGGCACGCCGCCAGCATGCCCTGCTGCGTGTTCACGGACGCGAGCATTTCCTTCAACCCGGTCATCATTTCACTCTCCTCCCGCAGTAGCGCGCGGGCAGCAAATATGGTATAATCGTCTTGCCCGCATGGGCAAAGGAGGTACTACATGGCTCAAAGACGCAGACAAGAACAGCAGCTGCGCCAGCGCCAGCGCCGAACCACCGCGCTGTGCATCGCAGGCGGCCTGGGCGCCGTGCTGCTCGGCCTGGCCGTCAGTTTGCTGATCTACAACCCTTTCACCGGCAAACAGGAGGAAGCCGTTCCCATGGCGACCTCCGTGCCGTACAATCCCTCGGAGCCCTTCACGCTCAGCGACCTGACCGCCGCGCAGCTCGCGCAGATCCGCAGCGAGGGCAGCATCCATGTGAGCGATGGGCCTCGCGGCGTGAGCGTCGGCGACCCGCTGGACAAGCTGCTCGAACGCCTGCCGGCGACCATCGTGGACATGCAGGCCGACACCGACGTGACGGGGCTGCAGTCCGACGAGGAGGTCATCCTCTATTGCGCCAGCTACTTCGAGAACCAGAACGGCCGGATGACCGCCCTGCCGCCCCGCGGCCTGCTGACGGTGGACACCGGCCAGATCATCGTCACCCTGCTCGCGCCGACATCCGCCTATCCCGCCGGCACGAAGGACAGCTACGGCAGCTACGAGCACGTCTACTGCCGCTACACCATCGAGCCGGACACGATGACCATCGCGTCCATCGTGCTGGGCATCGGACAATGACCCGCGGGTCAAGCTTCCCCGGGGCTGCTCCTGCGAGATCCATGCGCCGCCTGAACGGGCGGCCTTTTCTTATTATAAAGTGACGGCACGCGCTTGTCAATGCACCCTTCCATCCGAAAGGCAAATCGCAGTGCATGATCACAAGGATCGCGCGTACCGGTCAGTGTAAATGATCTGACTGCACGATGGCCTTCGCCCTGCGCGCCGGTGATCCGCAGTGCCTCCGGCACACACAGATGGCGTTCTTCCGGCACAGGAGAGGCCCTTCGTCCCCCGGCATGCCAAATGCTGCGTTCATGCTCCCAACAGGGAGGATGCCAAAGAAGCGTGGAGAGATTCGTTCTCATCCACGCTTCTTTGATCGCCTGAAGCTCTGGCTTCACGCCCGTCCTCAGTTGATCCGGCCGGCGATGCTTGCCTCATACTCAAGGATGACGGTCGCATCGACGCAGCTGCCATCCTCAACGCGAAACTCCACCCATTTGTCAAGAATCAGGGCGCCGACTGGGCATTGTCCTTTGGCCATTTCCTCCGCCGCACCCTGCGCCGCAGCGCGTGCCTCCGCCTGATCGCGGGGGACCGTGGTGACGATCGTCTCCGCGTATGTCTCGATTTCCCGCCACAGCGGCAGATACAGCCCGACGACCCGCTGTACCTCACGGCTCATGTCCTGTGAGGCGAAGGGCTGTGCGTCGCGCACCACAGTGCGATGCCACGGGCTGGCCAGCGTCGTCCTGCGCCGGATGCGCCCGGTCTCCGTGGTCACCTCGCGGCTCAGGCGGACGCGCGCGTCCCCTCGCGCCCAAACGCGGGCGGTTACCTGCCCCTCCGCCCGAACCGTGCGCGTCCCGCCCTGCTGCACGCGCTCCTGCCCGCGGATGAGCACCTGCCCCTTGCGCACAGCCTGCCCCACCTCCACCGCGGGCGTGCCGCTGGAGACGGCAATCCGCGTGACAATGCCCGGCTCCAGCGCCACAATGTCGATGCCCTCGCCCGCCGTGAGCGCGGCCTCCCCCTCCCGCGCGGGGCGGCAGTCGACAATCAGCGTGCTGCCGGCATAGCGCATTCCCGCAAAGGACAGCCCCGGCAGCCGCACGGCCATCCGCGCGCGCAGGTCGTCCAGCGAAAACGCCGCCTTCAGCCTGCCGGGCTGCACGCGCTCCTCCGCCAGGAAGCGCCGCACCTCCGCGACGCTCTCCTGCGCATTCTCGATCCGGACAGCCAGAATCATCCGCGAGGAGAGCGCAACCAGGCTCACGCAAAGCGCCATGCCCAGCAGCAGCGACACCCGGCTGCGCGCCAGATGCACAAGGCGCACGCCCGCGTCCGCGCGCACCTCGCACAGCGTCCAGCCGGAGCGCGCGCACAGGCCGCGCAGCGCGCCCAGCTGCCACAGGGGCACGCTGCATTGCAGCGCGCGCCCTTCCACGCGCCGTACGCTGCCCAGCGTGATGCCCGCCTGCGGTGCGATGCGCAGCAGCCGTTCCAGATTCAAGCCCCCGATTTGAACCGCCACCCGCATGGCTGCCCCTCCTGTCCGCGCGTCAGGCTTCCGGCCTGCCATAGGTGACGGTGACGATGGGCTCCCCGACGATCATCGCCGCATCCAGCGAAAGCTCGTGCAGCCGAAGCCCCTGCCCCGCCACCGTGAGCACTCCGCCCGCCGTCCTCAGCCGGATCCGCCCGTCGGAAAGCTCCACCACGCCGCGCTGCCCCTCCACCAGGGCGCTGCTCTGGGCGATCAGGGTCACGCGCGCGCCCCGGGTCAGCGCATCCTCCGGCAGAGCGCTTTTCAGGATCATCCGCCTGCTTCGATGCGTGCCGCGCATGCGCTCCCCCCTCTCTGTCCACATCATGCCGTGAAAGGGTATGCGTGCGGCGGACAAAAAAACACCCGAAGCCTGACATGGCTCCGGATGGCGGATTGCTAGGGAATGGGCTCAGTGCGCGGTGCGCAGCGCGTTCTCGCGGCTGAGGTCGTAGAGGCTGTCGTAGCGGACGATTCGCTTGATATCGAGCGTCAGCTCGAAGTATTCCTCCAGGTTTTCCTGGCAGCGGCTCAGGTGCGTCGCCATGCGGGCGTAGGCCTCGTCGCCGCTCATCTCGCACAGCGGCATGCCCATCAGGCGCATGTGGTGCGGATTGATGATCAGCAGCACGAAGACCATCTCCTCGTCGCCGCCCTCAAAGATGTTCTTGAGGGCGTTCTCCAGGCGCTCGCGCCCGTAGCGCCACACCTCCGAGAGGAAGTAATCGCCCTGCGGCAGGCGGAAGGACGCCGTAGCCACCGGCCTGTCCGGATGGATCGCGCCCATGCGCAGCGAGCGGAGGCGCTCGTCGATGCGGTCGCAATCCGGCGAAGCGCCGCGCAGCAGATCGCAGAAGAACTCGTCCTGCATGGCGCGCGTGAGATCGTCCACCTGCTTGGTCTGCCGGGCGGCATCGCGGGAGGACAGCGCGCGGCGCGCGGCGCTGATCTCGCGGCGCAGGCGCGCCTCGTCACGCGCCGTCTCCATGCCCAGCATTTCCGGCCTGCGGGCAAGGAACGCGAAAAACTGCTTGCCCTCGCTCACCGACAGCAGCGAGGACACCGCGTCATAGCGATTGCGGCCCAGCAGCTCGATCCCCTCCTGCGCGCTGGCGGCGACGGCAGGGCGCTCAAACCCCAGATTCTCCCACTCGGCGAAGCCCTCGTAAAGCGCGCGAACCTCAGCCTTGTCGGAAACCAGAAGCAATTTATACATGAATCCTCCTGTATTTCGGGCAACAGTGTATGGATGCGATAAGCTAAGGCTTATTATAGAATAGATTCCCGGCGATGACAAGCCGTGAAAACCCTTTCAGGAAAAAAGAAAAAAAATCACCCAAGAAACCCCCGGATTCCTTGGATGATTCTGTTAATTTACAGAAAAGCTGTACGGATCAGCCCTCCAGCCCCAGGCGGCGGAAGACCTCGTCCACATGGCGATAGTGGTAGGACAGGTCGAAGCAGGCGTCAAGCTCCTCCTGGGAGAGGCGCTCGCGCACCACCGGCTCCTGCTCGATCAGCGTGCGGAAGGGAATCTTCTCCTCCCAGGCGCGCATGGCGTTGCGCTGCACGCAGTCATACGCCGTCTCACGCAGCATGCCCTTCTCGATGAGGGTCAGCAGCACATGCTGGGAATTGGTCAGCCCATAGGACATGCTCATCGAGCGCTCCATGTTCTCGGGATAGACGAACAGGTCGCCCAGGATGCGGATCATCACCACGAACATGTGATCCAGCAGGGACGTGGCGTCCGGCAGGATGATGCGCTCCACAGAGGAATGGCTGATGTCGCGCTCATGCCACAGCGCCACATCCTCCAGCGCCGTGACGGCGTAGCCGCGCAGCACGCGGGACAGGCCGCAAACCTTCTCGCAGTTGATCGGGTTGCGCTTGTGCGGCATCGCAGAGGAGCCCTTCTGCCCAGCGCGGAACGGCTCCTCGACCTCGCGCAGCTCGGTCTTTTGCAGGCCGCGCACCTCGGTGGCGAACTTCTCCAGGCTGCTGCCCAGGATGGCGAAGGTGGTCATCAGCTCGGCGTAGCGGTCGCGCTGAAGCACCTGCGTGCTGATGGGCGACGGCTCCAGGCCCATCTGCTTGCAGACGTACTGCTCCACAAACGGGTCGACGTTGGCGTAGGTGCCCACCGCACCGGAGATCTTGCCCACGCGGATGCCCTTGTGCGCGTGCTCGAGGCGCTCGAGGTTGCGCTTCATTTCCGCATACCACAGCGCGAACTTGAGGCCCAGCGTGGTCGGCTCGGCGTGCACGCCGTGGGTGCGGCCCATGCACGGGGTCATCTTGTATTTGACGGCCTGGCGGGCCAGCACGTCGATCAGGGTGTGCACGTCGTCCTCCAGGATATCGCACGCGCGGGAGACGATCGAGGCCAGCGCCGTATCCACGACGTCGGTGCTCGTCAGGCCGAAGTGCAGGTACTTCGATTCCTCGCCCAGGCTCTCCGCCACGCAGCGCGTGAAGGCGACGACGTCGTGACGGGTGGATTCCTCGATCTCCTCGATGCGCTCCACCGTGAAGCGCGCGTTGCGCCGCATGGCGGCGGCGTCCTCCGCCGGCACCTTGCCCAGCTGCACCCAGGCGTCGGTGGCGTTGAGCTCGACCTCCAGCCAGGTTTCAAACTTCTTCTGCTTTGTCCACAGCTCGGCCATTTCCTTGCGCGTATAGCGGTCAATCATCCGTCTTTCCTCCCAACAGTCTTCTGAGTATCTCCTGATAAGCATCCTCCACATCGTCCAGATCGCGCCGGAACCGATCCTTATCCAGCTTTTCGCCGGTTCTGCGGTCCCAGAGGCGGCAGGTGTCCGGCGAAATCTCGTCCGCCAGCACGACACGCCCCTCGCAGCGGCCGAATTCCAGCTTGAAATCGACCAGCTCGATGTTGACGGCGCGGAAATATGCGCAAAGCAGCTCGTTGACCCTGAGCGCCATGTCGGTCATCTCCCTGACCTCCTGCGGCGTCGCCAGGCCAAGCGCGGCGATGTGGGAATCGTTGACCAGCGGATCGTCCAGCGCGTCGCTCTTGTAGCAGAACTCCAGCACCGTGCTCTCAAGGCGCGTGCCCTCGGCAAGCCCCAGCCGTGCGGCCAGGCTCCCCGCCGCGATATTGCGCACGATCACCTCCAGCGGGATGATCTCCAGCCGGCGGATGACGCTCTCGCGCTCGCTGACCTCCCGCACCAGATGCGTCGGGATGCCGTTTCTCTCCAGCAGCTGGAACAGGAGGTTGCTCACGCGGTTGTTCACGGCGCCCTTGCCCATGATCATGCCCCGCTTGAGCCCGCCGTGCGCGGTTGCCTCGTCCGTATAGTGCAGCACCGCGAGGCCGGGGTCATCGGTGGCGAAGAGCTTCTTTGCCTCGCCCTGATACAGCATTTCTCTGGTCATGGATGATTCCCCTTTCTCCCCATCCGGCGCTTGGCGCGCTGTCCTTTGCGCATTGTACCAGAAAAAAACGGGCGAATCAACAAAAACCCGGCACAAAACGTCCGGTATTTGCGGATTGTTCGGTTTTCCCGCCTTGACAGACGGTCTGCCCGGCGATACAATGAACCCGAAAATCCGCAAGCATTGTGTGAGGTTGTCATGTCCGCTTCGCCATTTCAGACCATGGTCTCTCTGCAAATGCAGCTGTTCGTGTATGTGATCATCGGCTTTGCGCTGACGCGCGCCGGCACCATCACCCCTGCCGGTCGCAAATCGCTGTCCGACCTGTTGATCAACTTCATCCTGCCATGCAACATCATCTGCTCGTTTCAGATGAACATGTCGGGCGAGGTGCTCTCCTCCTGCGCGGTGATGCTGCTCATCGCCTGCGGCGCACAGCTGCTGTATCTGCTGACCAGCCGCGTGCTCTATCCCGGCGCGTCCCAGGATCGCCTGGCGTGCCTGCGCTACGCCACCGTCTGCTCCAACGCGGGCTTCCTCGGGCTGCCGATCATCGGCGGCGTCTACGGCGCGATGGGCACGCTGCTCACCTCCGTGCTGCTCATTCCCCAGCGCGTGGTAATGTGGTCGGCAGGCCTGTCGCTCTTCACCCACACCGACGGCAAGAGCGTGCTGCGCAAGCTGGCGACGCATCCGTGCATCATCGCGGTGTTCATCGGCTTCGCGCTGATGCTTGGCGGCAATCCCACGCTCCCCGGCTTTCTGCAGAAGGCGCTCTCCGGTGCCAGCGGCTGCACCACCTGCCTGTCGATGATGGTCATCGGCAGCATTCTCGCCGGCGCGGAGCACATCGACTTGAAGGACGGCATGCTCTGGTGGTACACGCTGGTGCGCCTGGCGCTGCTGCCGCTGCTGGTCTTCGCCTTGCTCTCGCTGCTGCCGGTCAATCCGATGGTGCGCGGCGTCATGGTGTTGGCCTCCGGCATGCCCGCCGGCTCCACAACCGCCATCCTCGCCGCGCGCTACGACGGCGACGCGCCGTTCGCCTCGTGCCTGGTGTTTGTCACCACGCTGCTGTCGCTGGTCACGCTGCCGCTGCTGTGCCTGATCCTTTGATCCCGGGGCAAAGCCGGTTTTGCGAATCTGATATGGAGGGGCCGCGGATCCTCCCTTCCTCGAAGGACGCATGCACACTTTGTCGATGCTCTGACGCCGCATAACGCGGCGTTTTTTAATTGGTCTTCTTGACAGAAGCGCGCAAATGGACTATGATCAAATCAGTACAAAGTCTCATTTATGAAAGGAGGAAACGCATGAAAAAGCAGCGATACTCCAGGCAGCGCCAGCTGATTTGGGACGCCGTGACGGCGCGGCACGATCATCCGACCGCCGATCAGCTCTATCTCGACGTCCGGGCGATGGACGATCGGATCAGCCGCGGCACGGTGTATCGCAACCTCAGCATCCTGTCGGAGGCGGGCGCCATCACCCACGTCAAGACGCCCGACGCGGATCGGTTTGATTCCCGGCTGGATCGGCACTACCACCTGCTGTGCACCGTCTGCGGCAGGGTATTCGATGCACCCGTCCCCTATCACGCGGAATACGACGCGCAGGTTTCCCAGGAAACCGGCTTTCGCATCTGCCGTCACCGGGTGATCTTCGAGGGGATCTGCCCCGCCTGCGCGGAGCAATCCGCGCCAAACAACTGAAGGGAGAAACACCATGGCCGTTTACAAATGCAGAATCTGCGGCGCCATCTACGACGAGGAGAAGGAGGGCAAGCCCTTCTCCGAGCTGACCTGCTGCCCCGTGTGCAAGCTGCCCCTGTCCAACATGGAGCGCGTCGACGAGCCGGCGCAGCCCGCCCCGGCACGCGCCTACGCCGGCGCGCTGGACTATGACCCCGCCACCGCCCGGCACGACCGCACCGCCCGCTACATGGCGGAGATCCACGAAATGGCCGTCACCGGCAAGAGCATCGGCGGCTCGATGGGCACACAGATGCCCATGCCCGGCTGGGACGACGTGCTGCTGCTGGGCGCGCAGCTCGATCCGCCGCCGCTTGACGACGGCGACCCGGTCGACACGACCACCGTCATCGGCAGGCACGCAAAGAAGCCGATGATCCTGGACAGCCCCGTCTTCATCTCCCACATGTCCTTCGGCGCGCTGTCCCGGGAGATCAAGGTCGCGCTGGCGAAGGGCTCCGCCATGGCGCGCACGGCCATGTGCAGCGGCGAGGGCGGCATCCTGCCGGAGGAAAAGCA
>JBJEYK010000343.1:0-13951 GCA_051886775.1 Candidatus Ventricola sp.
CAATTTCTCCTACGCCAGGAGCGAGCTGATGCCCTGCCTGGACGAATACTTTTACGACCTGTATCACATGGTGGGCGAGGGCGCGGACATCCTCAGCGACGCGTTCTGCCGGGTATTTGACGCCTACACCGCCGGCGAGGACGTGAGCAATCTGTTCTACGAAAACCGCTGGCAGTACGCCGACGCCATCGACTTCATCACCAACGCCTGGATCAGCGTCTACCGCTGCGGCGACCGCTGGAGCAAAAGCTTTCGCTGCGACAAGGAGACGATCCAGCAGCTGGCACAGACGCAGGACGTGTTCATGGCCGATTGCAGCCGCGGTACCTATGTCGTGCCGGAATACCGCTTCGTGCTGCGCCGCGAGGACGGCAGCGAGACGCTTCTGCGCGATTACAGCGAGGACGGCGTGTACGCCTGCGAACCCGGCGCGCTGGACGGGCAGACCCTGCGCGTCTACGCCCGCGCGCAGGGCACGCAGCAGGAGCACTGGTATGACCTGACGGTCGAATCGCGCGATACACCTTGATTGACCGATCGTAATGCCGTATAATAAGGGATACGGGATGATACCGTATCCCGATTTTGATTTGGAGAGCACAGCATGAAATACCTGATCTGTGATTATCTGGAGGCAACGGCGCAGCGCCTGCCGGAAAAGACCGCCTTCGCCGACGTCGATTCCGCTGTCTCCTTTGCGGAGCTTGTGCGCCTTGCCCGCGCCGTGGGCAGCGCGCTGCTTCCCCGCGTCGCGCCGCGCAGCACGGTCGGCTTCTATCTGGACAAGTCCACCCAGGCCATCGTCGGCTTCATGGGCGCCATGTACGCCGGCTGCGCCTATTCCCAATTGAACCTGCGCCACCCCGCCGCGCGCATCCGCAGCATCCTGGAGACGCTCGGCACCCCCGTGGTCGTGACCGACCGCGCGCACGCGCAGGCGCTGGAGGAAATCGGCGTCCCCTGCGAGGTGCTGCTCATCGAGGAGCTGATGGGTCACCCCGCCGATGAGGACGGCCTGGCCCGCGTGCGAAGGCAGATGCTCGACGTCGATCCGCTCTACGTCAACTTCACCTCCGGCTCGACCGGCACGCCCAAGGGCGTGGTCGTGTGCCACCGCAGCGTGATCGACTTCATCCGCTGCTTCACGGAGATCTTCTCCATCACCGAGCAGGATGTGCTGGCCAACCAGGCCCCGTTCGACTTTGACGTCTCCGTCAAGGACATTTACAGCGGCATCCTCACCGGCGCGACGGTGCAGATCACTCCCACGGCCTACTTCACCCAGCCGACGAAGCTGATGGACTTTTTGTGCGACCGCGGCACGACGGTGATGGTCTGGGCGGTGAGCGCCCTGTGCTTCATCACCACGATGAACGCGCTGGACTACCGCAAGCCCGACGCCCTGCGCGCGATCCTCTTTTCCGGCGAGGTCATGCCCATCAAGCACCTGCACAAGCTGCAAAAATACCTGCCGGACGTGATGTATGTCAACCTCTACGGCCCGACGGAGATCACCTGCAACTGCACCTACTACATCGTCGACCGCGAGTTCGGCGTGGGCGAAACGCTGCCCATCGGCGTGCCCTTCCCCAACGAACGCATTCTGCTGCTGGACGAGCAGGGGCATGAGGTCGCCCCGGGTGAGACGGGCGAATTGTGCGTCAGCGGCACAGCGGTGGCCATGGGCTACTTCCGCGACCCGGCGCGCACCGCCGCCGCCTTCACGCAAAACCCGCTCAACAGCGCGTATCTCGAGCCGATCTACCGCACGGGCGACCTGGTGCGCCTGACGGAGCGCGGCGAGATGGTCTACGTCTCCCGCAAGGACTTCCAGATCAAGCACATGGGGCACCGCATCGAGCTGGGCGAGATCGAGACGGCACTGTGCGCGGTAGAGGGCGTGTCGCGCGCCTGCTGCGTGTATCTGCACGAGCGGGGCAAGATCCTCGCCTTCGTCTGCGGCGGGGGCGACAAGGCCGCGCTGACCGCCGCCCTGCGCGTGAGCCTGCCCGACTACATGATTCCCAACATCTTCGTGCCCGTGGACGCTATGCCCCTGACCAAGAACGGCAAGATCGACCGCGCCGCGCTGATGGCGCTCTACGAGCAGCGCAAAAAGGAGGCCCGCCATGGATAAGCAGCGCCTCTCCGCCATCGCGGCGCAATACGGCACGCCGTCCTTCGTCTTCGATGAGGAGGCGTTGGCCGGGCGCATGCGCGCCGTCCGCGACATCGTGGGCGACAGCGTGCGCCTGTGCTACTCGATCAAGGCCAATCCCTTCCTGATCCCCGAGATGGCGCGGCACACGGCGCTGCTGGAGGTGTGCAGCCCCGGCGAGCTGACGATCTGCGAGGATCTGCACGTCAATCCCGCGACGATCCTCTTCTCCGGCGTGAACAAGACCGCGCAGGACATCGCCCACGCGATGGACGCAGGCGTCGTCCGCTTCACCGCCGAATCCCCGCTGCATCTGCGCCTGCTCGAGCAGGCCGCCGCGGCGCGCGGACGCATCTATCCCGTGCTGCTGCGGCTGACCGCCGGCACGCAGTTCGGCATGGACGAGCGCGATCTGATCGACGCCATTGACCACCGGGACGCCTACGCGCACCTGCGCTTTGAGGGGCTGCACTACTTTTCCGGCACGCAGCGCGCGAAGATCGACAAGGATCAGCGCCGGGAGCTGACCATGCTCACCGAATTCATGGATCGCCTGGCGTGTGAGCACGGCTGGCGCGCAGAAAAGCTGGAATACGGCCCCGGGCTGTTCGTGCCCTACTTCACCCACGAGGACTTCACCGACACCCTCGCGCCGCTGCGCGCGCTGGCGCCCGACCTGCGCGCCATGGCCGAGCGCTGCGAGCTGACGATCGAAATGGGGCGCTTCTTCGCCTCCTCCTGCGGCCACTACCTGACCACCGTGGTGGACACCAAGGTCAACCGCGGCGCGCACTTCGCCATCCTGGACGGCGGCATGCACCACGTCAACTACTTCGGCGGCATGATGGGCATGCGCGTGCCGCAGATCACGCATCTGCCCGGGGCGCAGCACGAGGGCGAAGCCCCGGCGGACTGGTCGCTGTGCGGCAGCCTGTGCACCACGGCGGACGTGCTGGTGCGCAGCATCCTGCTGTGCGGCCTTGTCCCGGGCGACGTGCTGGCCTTCCACAACATCGGCGCGTATTCCGTAACCGAGGGGCCGGCGCTGTTCCTCAGCCGCGACATGCCGCGCATCCTCCTTGCCAACGCGCAGGGCGAACGCCTCGTGCGCGACACCATCCCCTCCAGCAAGCTCAACCAGGGCAACCTGTAAATCCATCATCAAAAAGGAGCATCACCATGAGAGACACCATCCTGGACATCCTCGCCGACATCGCCGAGGACATCGACTTCGACACCTGCACAACCCTGATCGACGACGGCCTGCTCTCCTCGCTGGACATCATCCAGCTCATCGGCGCGCTGAACGATGAATTCGACATCTCCATCCCCGCCACCGAGATCGTGCCCGCCAACTTCAACTCCGTAGACGCGATGGTCGCGATGGTCACGCGGCTAAGCGACGAGTGACCTATGCAGCCGCCCTCCCCTGCCCCGGGAAAGCCCCGAGGGTAAGGGAGGGCGGCTTTTTGCTCAGGCTTCTCTGCTTGCCCTGCGCGCACTGGAAATCCACGCGCCATCGTGGTATACTGGACAAAAAAAACGAAGGTGATTGCATGTTTGCGCTGCGCCCCTACACGCCTCCCGATTTTTCGCAGGAGCGGCTTCTTCGCGCGCCCGACGCGCGCTTTGTGCCCGCCCCGGCTGACGGCGTCGCACCCGAGGACTTCCACGCCATGAGCATCTACCCGGAGTACGTCAAGGTCAACGGCCAGTGGCTGCTCGCCGGGGAGAGCCGCATGGACTGCGTCGCCGTGCTGGAGGGCGACCGCATCGCTGTGCGCGAATTCCGGCTGCTGAAAAAGGGCGATCCGGTGCTCGTCGGCCGCACGGAAAATGGCGAGGACGGGATCTTCCTGCACGCAGACGGCTTTCCTCCCGAGCAGACGGCGCAGGAGGCCTTCTCCTTCCGGCGCAGCCGCAGCCGCGAGACAGCCTATTCACAGGACTACACGGAGCTGTACGAGCTGCTGCGCTACGAGCGTGACCACGGGCGGATCGTATGGGTGATGGGGCCGGCCTTCGCCTTCGACCGCGATGCGCGCGAGGCCATGAGCGCCCTGATCGAGGCGGGCTATGCCCACGCGATTCTCGCGGGCAACGCGCTGGCGACGCACGACCTGGAGGCCGCCTACCTGGGCACCGCGCTGGGACAGGATATCTACACGCACGTCTCCCAGCCCAACGGGCACTACAATCATCTGGCCACCATCAACCGCGTGAGGCTGCACGGGAGCATCCCCGCCTTCATCCGCGAGGAGGGCATCGACAACGGCATCCTATACAGCTGCGAAAGGTGCGGCGTGCCCTATGTGCTGTGCGGCTCCATTCGCGACGACGGCCCGCTGCCAGGCGTGTACGCGAATGTCTACGCGGCGCAGGACGCCATGCGGGCGCATCTGCGCCGCGCCACGACCGTCATCTGCATGGCCACCATGCTGCACACCATCGCCGCCGGCAACATGACACCCTCCTTCCGCGTCACGCAGGACGGGACGGTTCGCCAGGTGTACTTCTACTGCGTGGATGTCAGCGAGTTCGCGGTCAACAAGCTGGGCGACCGCGGCAGCCTGAGCGCCCGCGGCATCGTCACCAACGTGCAGGACTTCGTGGTGCTGCTGCAAAAGAACCTGAGCGCCCGCTGAAGCCTGTGCCGGACTACGCGTCCGCCGGGCGGCTGCCAGCCATCCGCAGGATGAAATCCGCCGCCTCCGCCGCGCCGCCGCAGGCGAGGAAGTCCTCGCGCATGCGGTGCGCCGCCGCGCGGTACGAAGCGTCGCCCAGCACGGCGTCCACCGCCTCGCGGATCGCGCGGGCTGTCGGATGCTTCAGGGGCATGCCCGCGCCCAGCTCCTGCACGCGCGCGGCGACAGCATTTTCCTCCGAGTGCTGCGGAAAGAGCACCATCGGCACGCCGCACAGAAGGCTCTCCTGCACGCTGTTCATGCCGCAGTGCGTGATGAACACGTCGCTCTGCGCCAGCGTCTGCATCTGATCGACGCGCGGGTATACGCGAATGCCCTCCGGCAGCGCGCCCAGCGAAGCGATGTCCACCTGCTCGCCCACGGAGAGCACCGCCTCCAGCCCGGCGAGCGCCTCGACGCACGCGTGATAGAACCGGGGATTGTCGTGCAGCACCGTACCCAGCGACACATACACGCGCGGCCTGCCCGCCCCCGGCTGCGGCGTCACGCGCTCCGCCGTCGGCCCGACGAACGCGTACCGCTCTCCGAACGTCTCCGCCATCGGCTGGAAGCAGCGCGAGGTGTAGACCACCGTGTCCGTCTCGCTGTCGTTCTGGATGACGGAGAGGAAGTCCGGCACGTCGTAGCCATGCTCGCGCAGCAGCGCCATCTTCCTGTTGATACGCGGCATGCCCAGCAGCATCCGCAGAAGCTCGCCCACACCGCGCTTCATGTACCTGGCCGACTGCGCGTTGAAGGCCATGGTCGTCGTGGAACAGACGAAGGGAATGCCGTGCTTGCGCGCAAGCAGCTTGCCCCAGAAGCACACCGAGTCCGACACGATGGCATCGGGCCGCTCCCGTGCCACATCCTGTGCGAAGCGCTCGTCCAGCGCAAGCGTCGTGTCGACCACCATCTCGATCAGCGCGGCGAAGTCCCGCCCGGCGATGCGGTCGATGTTCTCCGGCGCGGGCGGCATATACGGCGTAACATCCACAAACGACGCGCCTGCCGCCTCGATCCTCGCGCGGAACGGCTCGACCTCGTAATAGCGAACGCTATGCCCGCGCCGCACCAGCTCACGCACGACCGGCAGCGTCGGATTGACGTGCCCGTGCGCCGGAATGCTGCAAAACCAGATGCTGCTCACGGCTTCATCTCCTCCTGATCCGCAAAAATCTGCTCGGCATACGCCGCGATGGCCTGCTTGGTCGGGATCGCAAGGCCGCGGCTCACATCTCCCAGCAGCACCAGCGTATCGCCGGGATGGATATCGAACAGCTCCCGCGCCTGCTTGGGGATCACGATCTGCCCCCTCTCGCCGACGGTGGCCGACCAGGCGTACTTTCCTTCATGCTTGTTCACAGCTTTTCCTCCTCTCACGCAAAAGCGGAGTATGATTTTTCACACAAATCATACTCCGCCTCGCTTCGCTTGTCAAGCCCCCCACAGGCGCACGGGCACAAATTCCTTTCCCTCCAGCACCCAGACCTCCTCAAAGCCGCTCGCGTGCACGAGCGCCTCCGCCTGATCGAACGCGCAGGTCACACTGGAGGTGTGGTGCGCGTCGGCGCTGACGGTCACGCGGCCACCCATCGCACGCAGCTCCCGCAGCAGCGCGGGCGAGGGATACGGCGTGGTGCGGTAGCCGCGGCTGATCGCGCCGGTGTTGATCTCGAAGATCTTTCCCGCTGCGACGAGCTGCTCCATCGCCGCCCTGGCTGCGCGGCGGTAGCGCGGGCTGTCGGGATGGAAGAACCCGTACTGCTCGTCGAACTTGGTGAGCACGTCAAAGTGGCCCACGATGTCCACCCGCGGGTTCTCCGCCACAGCGGCATACGACGCGAAGAACGCCTCCGCCGCCGCGTCCGCGTCGCCGCCAAAGCCATAGCGGATCATGTGCTCCGTCGTCCGGGCGCTGTCGTCCACCGGGGCCATGCCGGGCAGATGGTGCACCGAGCCGATGACATAATCAAACGGCGTCAGCTCCACCTGCGAGGTCGTATCCCACTCGATGCCGGTATACACTGTGATTTCCCCGGCAAAGCGCGCGCGCAGCGCGTGGATCTCTGCCACATACGCCGGGATGCGCGAAGCGTCCGGCGCCCAGTCGCAGGGGGCTGGCAGCGGGCTGTGCAGGCTGACGCCCACGCTCGTCAGCCCCGCGTCACGGCTGGCGCGGATCATCTCCTCGGCGGTGCAGGCGCCGTCGTCCCAGGTGGTGTGCATGTGCAGATTCTGCCGGATCATGGTGGTTTCCTCCCGTATTTGTCGATGCTGTCATGGTACGGCATTTGACGCCGATTGTCAATCAACCCCAATACAACTTCTCTACAACTTCTCCAGGAAAAAGCAAAAAAGGGGTTGACACACCGCCGTCCCCATGCTATAATACTATTCGTCCCCGGTGCTTTGGCTCAGTTGGTAGAGCACATCGTTCACATCGATGGGGTCACTGGTTCGAGTCCAGTAAGCACCACCACCATCCCTCACCGAAAGGTCGAGGGATTTTCTTTATCCTTTTTTGATCCATCATTACCGAGGAAAGGCGGCGTATCCCATGCCCTGCACTACTGTTCTGGTCGGCAACAAGGCCAGCAACGACGGCTCCACGATGATTGCCCGCACAGACGACGGCCATTTCGATGTCAAAAAGCTGATTGTCGTCAACCCCAAGGATCAGCCAAAGCGCTACAAGAGCGTCCTCTCCCATGTACAGATCGATCTGCCCGACAATCCCCTTCGCTACACCGCCTGCCCCAGCGTGGACAGGAAGGAGGGTATCTGGGCAGCGACGGGCATCAATGCAGCCAACGTGGGCATGACCGCTACCGAGACCATCACCTCCAACCCGCGCGTGCTGGCCGCCGATCCGTTGGTGACATACAAAAAGGCGGCATCCCGGCGCGAGAAGGATATCCCCGGCGGCATCGGTGAGGAAGACATTGTCGTGCTGGTGCTGCCCTACATCCGCACCGCACGCGAAGGCGTATTGCGCCTGGCGTCTCTGCTGGAGCAGTACGGCACCTATGAATCCAATGGCATCGCCTTTAACGACGAGCATGAGGTCTGGTGGCTGGAGACCATCGGCGGGCACCACTGGATGGCCCGCAGGGTACCTGATGATGCAGTCGTCGTCAATCCGAACCAATTCGGCATGGACGGCTTTGATCTGGACGATGCCTTCGGTGCGCAGGAGCATTGTCTCTGCTCGCGCGATTTGCGGGAGTTCATCGTCGACAACCACCTCGACCTCAATCAAAACGGCGTCCTGAATCCGCGTCATATCTTCGGCTCACGCACGGATATGGACCACATCTACAATACGCCGCGCGCCTGGTTCATGGGCCGGTATCTTGCGCCTGATTCCCACACCTGGGACGGCCCGAACGCAGAATTCACCCCCGAGAGCGACCGCCTGCCCTGGGCGCTTGTGCCCGACCGCAAAGTGGCCGTTGAGGACGTGAAGTATCTGCTTTCCGCCCACTATCAGGGCACGCCGTACAATCCCTACTCCGGCCAGGACACCGGCAAGCGCGGCATGTACCGCTCCATCGGCATCAACCGCACCGGCGTCACCTCCATCTGCCAGATCCGCCCCGGCATGCCCGACGCGCTGAAGGGCGTCGAATGGATATGCTTCGGCTCCACCACCTTCTCGGCGATGCTGCCGGTCTACACACAGGTATCGAAGATGCCCCGGTTCCTGAGCGACGTGACGCTGGACGTCTCTACGGAGAACCTCTACTGGGGCAGCCGGCTTATCGGCACGCTGGCCGACGCCAACTACGCCACCTGCGTCCAGCAAATCGAGCGCTATCATGACGCCGTGTTCATCGAGGGCCGCCGCCTGATGGCCGAATACGACCGGCGCATGCAGGAAAGCAGAGACTTCTCCCTTACACAGGAAGCGAACGAAAAGCTCTGCGCGATGGCAAAGAAGCAGACGATCGACACGCTGAACAAGGTGCTGCTCGACGCCAGCACGCACATGAAGAACGGATTCAACCTGGCAGACAATTGACGCATCATCCGCGTACCCGGAAAACAAGCATATGGACGCTGAAAGGGAAGAAGCCGCTTGCTTCTTCCCTTTTTTCCATTCACCCCTACCGCCTCGGCGCGAAGCAGCGGAACACGCCGCCCGGCAGCTCGAACGCCGCGGCGATGGCCAGCACGATGGCAAAGGCGGCCTTGAGCGCCGTCGCGCCGCTGGAAAGGGCCAGCGCCGCCTCACCGGTGACCAGATAATACACCGTCCAGTAGATGCCCGCGCCGGGGACGAGCGGGAAGATACCGGCAATCAGGAACACCGTGCTCGGGCAGCGCCGCCGAACCGCCGCAATCCGGGCGTACAGCGCCACGGCGACCGCCGCCAGGAAGGTAGCCAGCGTTGCCGGCAGCCCTGCGAGCGTCGTCAGCACCCGCAGCAGCAGCCAGCCAAAGCCGCCGGCGAACGCGCATTCGGGATAAAAGGTCGACGGCGCGCCAAAGAGCAGGGAGAAGGCCACGGAGCCGAGCGCCGCGGCGATGGTTTCGGTCAGCAGGCGGATCACGCCAGACCACCTCCCGTCATGCGGTGATACAGCGCAATGACGACGCCGACGCCCGCAGCGATGCACAGGAAGGTCACCAGCGCATCCAGCAGCCGCACAGAGCCGGAGATGTAGTCGCCGTCGGCCAGGTCGCGGATGCCATTGGTGAAGGGGATGCCCGGGATCAGCGGGATGATCGCGCCGATGATCATGTGGCTCAGGTCGTCCCCCAGCCCCAGGGCGTAGCACAGCACGCACGACGCGCTGGCCAGCACGCCGCCCAGCAGATGCCCGATCATCCGGGACATGTGCGGCGCGCTCAGGTACAGCACATACGCGTACAGCAGCAGCCCGGCCACAAGCGACGCTGCGCTGTCCATGGCGCTGCCGCCGAACAGCAGGCAGAAGCATGCGCTGCCCACGCCGGAGGCGATGATCTGATGGCTGTATGGCTTGCCCGGCATCGCGGCGATGGCATCCAGCCGCGCGCCCGCCGCGTCGATCGTATACAGGCCGCTCTCAATCTCGCGCGAGAGCTGATTCACCGCCACGACGCGATCCAGCTGCGCGCCCCGGACGGGGATGTGCTCCACGCGGGCGAAGCGTCCGCTGGGCTGCGCGCCGCCGGTCACGAAGATGCCGTTGCTCAGCACAAAGAAGCTGGGCTGGTCTGCGTGATAATACCGGCAGATGCGTTCCATCGTCTCCTCGACACGGAAGATCTCCGCGCCGTTTTCCAGCAGCAGCCGCCCGGCCTTCATGGCCACCTCCATCACGGCAGCCTCGTCCTCACAAGGCCCCTGCGGGGCGCGCAGCTGCCCGGCGGCCAGCCGCCGCTTTTCGCTCCTCTTCACAGCTCAGGCTCCTTTGGCGCGCGACTGACCATCGCCTATGGCCGCCGCGCAGGAATTCCCCGACATTGTATCACTTCCCAGGCGGTGCGTCAATTCGCGCCGTCCTTCCAATGCAAAAAAGCGGCTGCCAGGCACGCGCCGGTATTCCAGGGGCTTCCTGGAATGCCGGCTGCTGTGCTGGTAGCCCTCGCTTGCTCCGCCCTGTCATCTGAGGATGCTGCTGAGCGTCTCCTGCAGCTTATCCAGCTCAATGGGCTTGGCCACATGGCCGTTCATCCCGGCAGCAAAGGCGTTCTGCCGGTCATCCTCGAACGCGTTGGCTGTCATCGCGACGATGGGAATGGCCGCATTTCGAGCGTTGGGCAGCTGCCGGATCCGGCGCGTCGCCTCATAGCCGTCCATGTGCGGCATCTGAATATCCATCAGGATGAGATCGTAGGCGCCCGGCTTGGCCCGGCTCATCACGTCGACCGCCTCGGTGCCGTCGCAGACGACATCCACAGCAAAGCCCATCGCGCAGAGAATCTCCACGGCAATCTCCTGATTGAGCGCGTTGTCCTCCGCCAGCAGTAGACGTTTGCCCTCGAAGCGGACGGGCGGCTTGTCCGCCTGCGGCGACTGAGAGAAGACCTCCGTCGGCCTGGTCAGCGCTTCGCGCAGCTCGGACATGAACAGCGGCTTCGAGCAGAAGCCCGTCACGCCGGCCTCTCGGGCCTCGTCCTCGATGCTGGACCAGTCGTAAGCCGTCAGGATGATGATCGGCCTGCCGTCGCCAATAATGCGGCGGATGCGCCGCACGACCTCGATGCCGTTCATATCCGGCATCAGCCAGTCGATGATGTAGGCGTGGAATTCGTCTCCCTGGTCGATGGCGAACTGCGCGCGGAGCACGGCTTCCTTGCCCACGGTGGTCCACTCCGCCCGCATGCCGATCACGCCGAGCATGCTCGCGATGCTCATGCAGGTGTTGGCATCATCGTCGGCCACCAGCGCGCGCAAGCCGCTCAGCTCCCGGATCGCGCCCGCCTCCACAGGATGGCCGCTCACGCGGAACTGGAGCCGCACAGTGAACTCTGTGCCCTTGCCGACCTCGCTCTGCACGCTGATCGTACCGCCCATGATGTCGACGATGCTCTTGGTGATGGCCATGCCCAGACCGGTGCCCTGAATGCCGCTGACGGTCGAGGTCTGCTCCCGGGTAAATGCCTCGAAGATATGCTCCTGAAATGCGCGGCTCATGCCGATGCCGGTGTCCTTCACGCGGAACTCGTAGCGCGCGAAGCCGCGGGCGGCGTCCTTGAGCTGGATGATGCGCAGGCTCACCATGCCGCCGGGCCGGGTGAACTTCATTGCGTTGCTCAGCAGATTGAGCAGAATCTGGTTCACGCGCAGCCGGTCGCAGACGACGTCCTCGTTGACGACATCCACGGTATCGATGAAGAAATCCAGCTGCTTGGAGTTGATATCCGCCTGCACGATGGTGCGCAGGTCGTGGATCAAATCCGGGAGGTGTACCTCCTTTTCCTCGATCTTGACCTTGCCCGCCTCGATGCGGCTCATGTCCAGCACGTCGTTGATCAGGCTCATCAGGTGGCTGCTGGCCGTCTGGATCTTGGTCAGATAGTCGCGCACCTGATCCGGCCTGTCCAGGTGCGTAGCCGCCAGCGAGGTGAAGCCGATGATTGCGTTCATCGGCGTGCGGATGTCGTGGCTCATGTTGTTGAGGAACGTAGTCTTGGCGCGGTTGGCGTGCTGCGCCGCGACGAGCGCCGTCTGCAGCACCTTCTGGCGTTCCTGCTCGGCCTGCACCTGCTCGTCCACATTGCGCAGGCCCACAATGAACCGGTCGTCCTGACCGGACACGCGGACGAACTTCGCCTGGTGATAATGCACGCCATCCTCGCGCTTCACCCGGAAATCCAGCGTGAAATGCGCGCTGTCCTTCAGCTTCAGGCAGAGGCTCTTCGCCTCCACGGCCTCCAGCACCCTGGATGCGTCCTCCTCCAGAACATCCTTCT
Source organism: Candidatus Ventricola sp. (assembly GCA_051886775.1). Taxonomy (GTDB): domain Bacteria; phylum Bacillota; class Clostridia; order Christensenellales; family Aristaeellaceae; genus Ventricola. The sequence goes on from JBJEYK010000343.1 coordinate 12,250, forward strand.
CCGCGTAGGCCCTCCACGCCAGGCGATAGGAGCGCACCGCGCGCTCTGCCAGGGGGATCATTTTGCCGCGCAGCTTCATGGTGGACGCCCGGTCGAGCAACGGCTCGACGATGTAGACATCGGAATAGTCGTTGCTCAGCGCGCCCAGAATCTGGTACTGCTCGTTCTCCAGCTGGCCGCGGCGCACATTCTGGATCGTGCGCACGATCACCATGCCCAGTCCCGTCAGCGAGAGCGCCACCACCAGCATATAGAGGATACTCGCACGCTGCGACCGCCGGGCGCCGGCGTCGACCACATCATTGATGTTGCTCTCGCGCATCAGGGCGGTCAGGATCAGGTTGGTGCCCGAAACGGGCTTGTAATACACATAGCTATTCCCGCTGTTTTCCATGAGGTAGGCGGTATAGCCCTCCCGGCCGTTTTTCCAGTCCTCCTGAACCTGCTGCATGCTGTATCCGGCAGCAAACTCCGCGCCCTCCGCCCAGATGTCGAACAGATTCCTTCCGTCCTTATACTCGCCCTGAATATTCAGGAGATTCTCGCCGTCCCGGGTAAACAGGCGGCAGTATGTCTTATTCGCTTCGTTCTGCAGCTGCTCGGAGGAGATCACGTTCTCGATATTCAGGCCGGTGAAGCATGCGGTAATCGGAATGCCGCCCGCTGTCCGGGTGTCGACCGGGATGGCGATGATGACCATCGTTCGGGTGCCGTAGCTCTTGACCAGCTGAATCCTGGTCTGCGTGATCTGCTCCGACAGGAAGCTGAAGCGCGAGATGCCGGAAAACGCGCTGTCCGCGGTGTAGACCATGCCGTCCTCGTCCACCAGGGCAAACAGCTCCAGTCCATTCAGCCGCTGGACCATGCTGATGAACCCGTGAATGCTCTGCTCGTCGCGCAGCGCATCTGCATCCAGCACGGTCAGCGCCGTTTTCATCTGACCGGCGCGCTTTTCCAGCTCCGTGACGATGGTGCGGGCATTGCGCTCGGCAATCTCCTCCAGATAAAAGCGCACCAGATCGTTGACCGTGTCCTCCGAGGCGCTCTGATTGTCCTTCACCCACAGGGCGGTGGACAGGATCAGCGCCGCGACCACCAGGGCGACATACAGTGTCGGCCAGTGCGTCATGCTGCGTTTTTCTTCCGCCCGATGCCGGCTCATGGCGCGACGCCTCCCGTTTCCGCCGTGCGGCTGTATGCCGCGGCGTCGGCGATGACCTGGTCAAGCCCCCTGTCCTTCAGCCGCTGATAGCCTTCCCAGAATTCCTCCACGGAGATTTCGCCCCGGATCGCCTGATCGCGCAGTGCGCAGACGCCCTCCGTGATCAGCGGCGCGCGGTATCTCACATAGCTTGGCGTTTCGATGGTCAGCGGCTGCGTGTAGAAGAAATCGCCGTTGACGACAAACAGGCCGTTGTATGTCTGCCGCTGCACGTCGGTCAGCTCGTCCATGCCCTTGCCCGCGAAAAGGCACTGCATGTAGGCGTCCTGCAGCCAGCAGCCGCCGAACGGCTCGTAATTGATGCCCACGGCACGGTAATCGGAAAAGCCGTTCGCCACCAATTCCTTGTCAAGCACGGGGCCGCGCGCCTCAACGGCATAGCTCACGCCCTCGATGCCGTAGTTGTACAGCCAGGCTCCCTCCTGCGTGAAGCACCAGTTGAAAAAGCGGATGATATCCTCCGCCTTGCCGCGCTCCCCC
>JBJEYK010000344.1:0-2832 GCA_051886775.1 Candidatus Ventricola sp.
TCTTGAGGATCGCGGCGACCTCGCGGGTCTTCGGCGCGGTCAGGGCGATCTTGTCCAGCACGATCATCTCGCCTTCGTTCACCTTGGAGGTGAGGGCGCCCTTGAGCGCCAGGCGGCGAACCTTCTTGGGGACGTTGATCACATAGTCGCGGGGCTTCGGCGCGAACACGACGCCGCCGTGGGTGAACTGCGGAGCGCGGTTGCCATGGTGACGCGCGTTGCCGGTGCCCTTCTGACGGTAGATCTTGCGGCCGCCTCCGCGAACCTCGCCGCGGGTCTTGGCGGACTGGGTGCCCTGGCGCTTGGCGGCCAGCTGGCTGCGCACAACCAGATGGATGGCGCTCTCGTTGATCTCGGAGGCGAAGATCGCTTCGCTCAGCTCGATCTCACCGACCTTGGCGCCTTCCTGATTCAGCATTGCAATCTTAGGCATTGTGACGGTTCCTCCTTATCAGGCCTTGACGGAATCGCGGATCACGAGCGTGCCGCCATTCGCACCCGGCACATTCCCCCTGACCAGCAGGAGATTGCGCTCGGTGTCCACGCGCACGACGCTCAGATTCTGAACCGTCACGCGGTCAACGCCGTAGTGGCCGGGCATATGCTTGTTCTTGAACACGCGGGACGGCGTGGAGTTCGCGCCCATGGAGCCGACGCCACGGTGATACTTGGAGCCGTGGGCCATCGGGCCGGTGTGCTGGTTCCAGCGCTGGATGACGCCGGTAAAGCCGTGGCCCTTGGAGATGCCGGTGATGTCGACCTTGTCGCCCGCGGCGAACACGTCCACCTTCACCTCGTCGCCCACGTTGTAGGCGGAGCAGTCGTCCAGGCGCAGCTCGCGCAGCTTGCGGCAGGGGGCGACGTTGGCCTTGGCGAAGTGGCCCTTCAGGGGCTTGTTCACCAGCTTCTCAGCGCGGTTGGGGGCGTAAGCGTCGAAGCCAACCTGAATGGCCTCGTAGCCGTCCTTCTCCATCGTCTTCTTCTGCACAACCGGGCAGGGGCCTGCCTCGATGACAGTGACCGGGATCAGGCGGCCGTCCTCGGTAAAGATCTGCGTCATGCCGATCTTCTTGCCGACGATACCCTTCTTCATCTTATCTTACCTCCTGATCACAGTTTGATCTCGATTTCCACGCCTGCGGGGAGATCGAGCTTCTCCATCGCGTCAAAGGTGGCGCGGGTGGGGTTCTGAACGTCGATCAGGCGCTTGTGGGTGCGCTGCTCGAACTGTTCGCGGGAATCCTTGTACTTGTGCGGTGCGCGCAGGATCGTCACGACTTCCTTCTCCGTGGGGAGCGGGATCGGGCCGGACACCTTGGAGCCGGTGCGGCGCGCGGTCTCGACGATGCGCTCGGCAGCCTGGTCAACGAGGCTGTGCTCGTAGGCCCAGAGCTTGATGCGGATTTTCTTGCTGGCCATTTCTTTTCCTCCTTGTTCGTACTCAAGTACGACTTGCTTGGCTGTTGCCCTGCATGACGGATTCTTGAGCCGTCGTCCGATTGGCGGACATGGTCCGCGACAGTTCCCTCACCGGCCAGTGAGCAATCTGCCGCTTCATCCCCTTTGCAGACATCTTCAACATTATATTCGATAAACCGCAAATGCGCAAGCCCTTTTTTGAAATTTTTTTCGTTTTTTTCGCGCTGTCCGCCGCTGACCCCGCCCGCGCCGCCCGCCTCGAAAAATCAATCTCCATTTGGCTTTTTTCGCCCGTCGCTCCATCTGACCCCGCCCGCGCATTTGTCCACGCTGCCGGGCATATCATTCCCCCTGCGCATGTCCACCCGTCCGTGCGTATCATTCCGCGCTCCAGCGGCATTCTGACGAATTTCCGCGCCCATTCCCTGCCATTTTTCGTCACCTTGCACAATGCGTCCGTGCCGATTCTATACCGACTCGCTTGTATCCCGCCGTTTTGCTTCATCGCTTTAGCGCTTCACAGCATTTTTGCCCCTTCCTTCAATCGTCAGACGTCCGGCCTTCCGCGCACTCCGCCCGCCCCCCTGCCCCGCCCGCGCACGGCATGCAAAAAGGGGCTTCCTCTAAGAGAAGCCCCTGCGTTATCCCTTTCTGCGCATCCTGCGCACCGCGCACGAGAGCGTGAAGTTGATCGCGAAGTACACCAGGAACGCGAACCCAAACAGCACGAACACGTCCGTCACATGGATGGTGCCGCGGTTGAAGCGATCGACCCAGGTGCCGTTGTAGCTGTTGGCCTTGCTGATGATCAGCTTGGTGCAGCCCATCAGCTCCACCGTCACCAGGCTGGCCATGTAGCTGGAGTCCTTGATCGTGGTGATCATCTGCGAGAGCAGCGTCGGCACGATGCTGCGGAACGCCTGCGGCAGGATGATCAGCGTCATCGTCTGGAGGGTGCCGAAGCCCTGGGAGTACGCCGCCTCGAACTGCCCCTTCGCCACGGCGTTCAGCCCGCCGCGGATGATCTCCGCCATGATCGCGGAGGTAAACAGCGTGAAAGCGACGATCGCCTTGAACAGCGTCTTCACCGCCACCGTCGAGCTGAAGCCCAGCAGCTTGGCAAACGCCTTGGGGAAATCCGGCGCCGGGCACATCACAAAGCAGATGAACATCCACAGCATCAGCGGCGTGTTGCGGAACAGCTCGATGTACGCCGCGGCCGCGCGCCCGGCCAGCGCCGATGGGCCGCTCGTGCAGTAGTTGCGCGCAAGCGCCAGCACCGCACCGATGAGCAGGCTCAGCACGATGGTAATCAGCGAGATGCCCAGCGTGAAGGCCAGCCCCTTGAACAGATAGGAGACGACATCCGGGTTTTTGAGGATGCCGATGCTGCCCTGCAGCTCCGTCATGAAC
>JBJEYK010000345.1:0-2825 GCA_051886775.1 Candidatus Ventricola sp.
CAGCATCATGCCGGCCACGCCCGGCAGCGTCAGCTCAGCGCCGGTCAGCGCCAGCAGCAGCACGACAATCATGATGTAAATCGTCAGCGCGATATCGGCGACCACGCCGCACAGGCGGTAACGCAGCAGCATGAAGAGCATGACCAGCGCCACGCCGATCACGCCGGCGAGCACGGCCTTATCCAGCGCCTCGACGCCCAGCGTCGCGGAGATCGCGCTGACCTCCAGCTGGGACAGGTTGAGCGGAAGCGCGCCGGAGAGGATCAGCGTCGCCAGGTTCTTGACCTCGTCGACGGTGAAGCTGCCGGTGATCTGGCCCTTGCCGCCCGCGATGACGGAGTTGACCGTCGCGGCGGAGATGGTCTCTCCGTCCAGCGTGATGGAGATAACCTTGCCCAGGTTCTTGGCGGTCGCCTCGGCAAAGATCTTCGCGCCCTCGTCGTTCAGCTCGAAGGCCACGCACGGCTGGCCGTTCTCATCCTGGGAGGCCTGGGCGTTCTTGACCATCGCGCCCTCCATGATGTTGTTGCCGTCCGGATCGACGAAGTAGAGCTGCGCCGGCGTACCGATGATGCGCAGGATCTCGTTCGGGTCGGAGACGTTGGGGATCTCCACGCGGATGCGGTCGGCGCCCTGGCGGGTCACGGTCGCCTCGGTGAAGCCCTGACGGGTCAGCCGGCTGGTGAGGATGCTCACCGTCGAGCTCATCTTCTCCTCAAACTCCGCAGAGCCGTCGTTCTCGGCCTGATAGACGGTGTAGACGCCGCCGCGCAGGTCAAGACCCAGGCTGATCGCCTCGCCCCAGGGCTTGAGGTAGTGGATCATGGTTCCCTTGCCAATGCCAAACAGCGCCACATATCCGCAGATCGCGACGACCACCAGGATGGCAACCAGCGAAATAATCGCGCGCGTGCGCGGATTCTTCGCCGCAGCTTTCTTGTTCGCCATAGTGATTTTTCCTCTCTGTCATATAATGGATCGGTTCGCACAAAGCGCGCCCTATGCGAAGCCGTCACTCAGCGCAAACGCGCGGTACACCGTGCGCAGGTAGCTCTGCGCGCTCAGGATATTGCCGTTAGCGTCGCAGCACACGGCGCGCGCCGGGGAAAGACCCGCTGGCAGACAGGCCGTCTCGCGGCGGCTGCCGCCGCGCTGCGCTTGCCCTGGCGCTTCGGGTTCCTCCGTCTGCGGCGCGGGCGCGCATCGGAGCGTCGCACCGACGGCGGCAATCGCCCTGCCGCGGTCAGGCTGCGAGGTCTTGCCGCCGATCAGCCGCCCAGCGCCGGAAAGTAGCACGCAGGAGAAGGCAAACAGGCACAAAAGGAGAAAGAGCGCCCGCCCGCTTCTCTTTTGCATCGCATTTCCCTCCCCGCGCCGATGGATAAGATGACCCATATTCAATCATGCATATTCACAATTATATGCACAAGGGCACGTCTCGTCAAGCTTCCCGGCCTGAAAATGCGCCGTTATGCAGAAAAAAGCAATCCAAAAAACTGCCGCCCTCCACATGGGAAAGCGGCAGACAGACTTCTTACCTGCGAAGCGACAGCGCCCGGTCCAGTATCCGGTCGGCAACCTCGTCCTTTGTCAGCAGCGGGAGCGGCGTCGTCTCCGTCCGCGTGATCAGGGTGACGATGTTGGTGCTCACGTCGAAGCCCGCGCCGGGCTGCGTCACGTCGTTGGCGACGATCATGTCGAGGTTCTTGCGCGTGAGCTTTTCCTGCGCGTGGGCAAGGACGTCGTTGGTCTCCGCCGCGAAGCCGACGAACACCTGCTCCGCGCGCTTTTCGCGCCCCAGCGCCGCGGCGACATCGGGGTTTTCCACCAGATGGAGCACCAGCTCCTCGCCGCCGCGCTTTTTGATCTTCTGCCCGGCGATCTCCCGGGCGCGGTAATCCGCCGGAGCAGCCGCCTGGATGACGATGTCCTGCCCGGGCGCCCGCGCGCTCGCCTGCTCCAGCAGCTCCTGCGTCGTCAAAAAGGGAACCAGCGTCACGCCCGCCGGGCAATCCAGCGCCACCGGGCCGGAAAGCAGCGTGACCTGCGCGCCGCGCCGCTGCGCCGCGCGGGCGATCGCATAGCCCATCCTGCCCGAGGAGCGATTGGAGATGTATCGCACGGGATCCAGCGCTTCGCGCGTCGGCCCCGCCGTCACCAGCACGCGCAGACCCTCCAGGTCGCGCGGCTGCCGCAGGAGCGCCACGGCCCGATCGGCGATCACGGCGACGTCCTCCAGCTTGCCCGCGCCGCTGTCGCCGCAGGCGAGATGCCCCGATGCAGGCGTCACCACCTGCACGCCGCAGCTGATGAGCGTGCGGATATTCTGCTGCACGGCGGCGCTCTCCCACATGCCCGTGTTCATCGCCGGGGCGATCAGCACGGGCGCCTTCGTCGCCATGACGGTGGTGGAGAGCATATCGTCCGCGATGCCGCAGGCCATCTTGCCGATGATGTTGGCCGTTGCCGGGGCGATCACAAACAGATCCGCCCGCTTGGCCAGCGCGATGTGCTCGACCTCCCAGGTTGCCGGACGATCGAAGGTATCGACCGCGACGGGATGCCCCGAGAGCGTCTCGAAGGTCAGCGGCGCGACAAAGCGGCACGCGTTCTTCGTCATCACCACAAACACGTCGATGCCCTGCTTTTGCAGCAGACGAAGCAGCTCACATGCCTTATACGCAGCGATGCCCCCGGTCACGCCGAGGACAACGCATGGTTTGTTCGATTCAGCGGGCATCGGCATCCGCCGCGCGCTCATAGGTGATCAGGCCGCGGTTGACCTCGTCGATGGCGATGGAGACGGGCATGTTCTCCTTGTCCTT
>JBJEYK010000346.1:0-2791 GCA_051886775.1 Candidatus Ventricola sp.
AGAGCATGTAATCCGTCTTCACCACGCCGTACTTCGTGTTCACCGTGCTGCCCTCCACGATGGGCAGGATATCGCGCTGCACGCCCTCGCGGCTCACATCCGGCCCATTGGCCGAGCGCCCGGCCACCTTGTCGATCTCGTCGATGAAGACGATGCCGTCCTGCTCGGCGCGCCGCAGCGCCTCCTCGGTCACGGCGTCCATGTCGATGAGCTTGCTCTCCTCCTCGGCGACGAGGATGCGGCGCGCGTCGGCCACCTTCATGCGGCGCAGCTTGGTCTTCTTGGGCAGCATGTCGCCCATCATCGAGCCGATGTTCACGCTCGCGCCGTTGATCTCCACATCCTTGGGCGCGTCCTCCACCTCGACCTCGATCTCCACATCCTCCAGCTCGCCGCGCATGAGCTGGCCACGCAGTTCCTCCGCACGGGAGGCCAGGCGCTGGCGCTCGCCCTCGGGCAGCTCCGGCTGCTTGGGCTTGTTGCCCAGCAGCACGTCGATGGGATTGGCCGGCTTGCGGTTGGGGTGCAGGATCAGGTCGACGATCCGGTCCTCGGCCAGCACGGTTGCCCGCGCCTTCACCTTCTGGCTGGCCTGCTCCTTGCAGATGCGCACGCTGGCCTCCACCAGGTCGCGGATGATGGATTCCACGTCGCGGCCGACGTAGCCGACCTCGGTGAATTTGGTGGCCTCCACCTTCACAAACGGCGCGTCCACCAGCCTGGCCAGGCGGCGGGCGATCTCGGTCTTGCCCACGCCGGTGGGGCCGACCATCAGGATATTCTTGGGGACGATCTCATCGCGCAGCTCCTGGGGCAGCTGCGCGCGGCGATAGCGGTTGCGCAGCGCCACGGCGACGGCGCGCTTGGCCTCGTCCTGGCCGATGATGTATCGATCAAGCTCGCGCACGATCTGCTTGGGCGTCAGTTCCATGTCTTACGCCTCCTCCACGATGACGTTGTGATTGGTGAACACGCAGATGTCCGCCGCGATGTGCAGCGCCTTTTCGGCGATCTCGCGGGCGGAGAGGTCGGTGTTCTCCTTGAGTGCGCGCGCAGCGGCGAGCGCGTAGTTGCCGCCGGAGCCGACCGCAGCGATACCGTCGTCCGGCGTGATGACCTCGCCCGTGCCGGAGAGGATCATCAGCGTCTGCCCGCTGGCGACGATGAGCATCGCCTCCAGCTTGCGCATGGCCTTGTCGGCGCGCCAGTCCTGCGCCAGCTCCACGGCGGCGCGCTCCAGATTGCCGGCGTACTGCTCCAGCTTCGCCTCGAAGCGCTCGCACAGCGCGAAGGCGTCGGCCACGCTGCCGGCAAAGCCCGTGACGACCTTGCCGCCGTAGATGCGGCGCACCTTATGCGCAGTCGCCTTGAAGATGGTGCTTTCGCCCATCGTCACCTGGCCGTCTCCTGCGACGGCGATTTTTCCATCCTTCAAAACAGCACAGATGGTTGTGCCCTTCAGTGCCATATGCTTCCTCCATTCAGCGCATCGGTATCGTTGTGTCGATACGCAGCTTCATTATAACACACCCGGTGCTCCAGGCGGACAGTCTTCTTGTGTCAGTCAGCCGTTTGCGTCCTCACGGTAAAAATCCGCGCACAGCGGATTGCTGCGCAGCGCCTCGATGTAGTCCAGCGCCCGGGCGGCAATCGCGCCGTAGCGCTCCTGCTTATTGCGGATGCGCCTGGGATAGGACGCGATCAGCCCGAAGTTGGCGTTCATCGGCTGAAAATCGCCCGTCGCCCGGGCGACATGGCAGCCCAGCGCGCCGATGGCCGTGAGGTCGGAAAAATCGACCGGCGGCAGGCCCAGCAGCTGTCTGGCCAGCGAAATGCCGGCAACCATACCGCTGGACGCGCTCTCCACATAGCCCTCCACGCCGGTCATCTGCCCGGCGAAGTAGGTGCCCGGGCGCGCGATCATCTGATAGCGCTCGTCCAGGAAGCCCGGGGCGTGCAGGAACGTGTTGCGGTGCATCACGCCGTAGCGCAGGAACTCCGCGTGCTCCAGCCCGGGGATCATCGAAAACACCCGCCGCTGTTCGCCCCACCTGAGGCGCGTCTGGAAGCCGACGAGGTTGTACATCGTGCCCTCTCGGTTCTCCGCGCGCAGCTGCACGGCGGCGTACGGCTCGCGCCCGGTGCGCGGATCGATCAGGCCAACCGGCTTCATCGGGCCGAAGGCCATCACCATCTCGCCGCGCGCGGCCATCACCTCGATGGGCATGCAGCCCTCAAAGACCTGCGTGCCGTCGAAGCCGTGCACCTCGGCTGTCTCAGCGGTGCGAAGCGCCTCGTAAAACGCGAAATACTCCTCCCGGGTCATCGGGCAGTTGAGGTAGTCGTCGCCCCGGCCATAGCGGCTCATGCGGAACACGCGCGACATGTCCAGCGATTCGCCGGAGACGATCGGCGCGGCTGCATCGTAGAAATTGAGCGTGCGAAGCCCCGGCAGCGCGGCGATTTGCGCGGCCAGCGCATCGCTGGTCAGCGGGCCGGTGGCGATGATCACAGGGCTGCCGGGCAGCGAGGTAGCCTCCCCGCGCGCCACGTCGATCAGCGGGTGCTCGCACACCGCCTGCGTCACATACGCGGAAAACGCCTCGCGATCCACCGCCAGCGCGCCGCCCGCGGGCACGCGCGTCGCGTCCGCCGCGCGCAGGATCAGGCTGCCCAGCTGGCGCATTTCCTCCTTGAGCAGGCCGACTGCGTTGGTCAGCTGGTCGCTGCGCAGCGAATTGGAGCAGACCAATTCAGCAAAGCCCGCGCTGTGGTGCGCGGGCGTAAAGCG
>JBJEYK010000347.1:0-13701 GCA_051886775.1 Candidatus Ventricola sp.
AGATAAAGGAAACGCCGCCCTCCTGCGCCAGCGCAATGGCCAGATCCTTGCCGGAGACAGCCTGCATGATCGCCGAAACCATCGGGATCTTCATGGTGATCGCGGGCTTCTCGCCCTTGCGATAGCGAACGAGCGGCGTCTCCAGGCTCACATTGTCCGGGATGCACTCGGCAGAGGAGTAGCCCGGCACGAGCAGGTATTCGTTAAACGTATGGGACGGTTCCGAGAAATAGTAAGCCATGCTGTTTTTCCTCTCCTGTTCTGGTCGCATTGAAGTGAACAACCTGTCTTCTCTTTAGGACAATTCCGTCATCCACGCATCGTGGGTTGTGATTGACTATTATAAGGCGGCCCCCATCGTTTGTCAACCATGCGGGCCGCCATATGTGCATGCATTATTTTGTTGAAAGTGTATTGTTCGTCTTGATCCTGCCCAGCGTCACTGCGGCATACCAGCCCAGGGAGACGAGCGAGAGCACAAGGGACGCCCCCAGCAGGAGGTCCGCCGGGCGTCGCAGGCTCAGGAAGCGCGCGACCATCGACAGGATAAACGCGACGGTCGTCACCTTGCCGATGGGCAGCGCATAGGACACAATCCCCCGGCGCAGCGCAAACGCACCGCCCACCACCAGCGCCAGCTCCTTGAGCAGCACGATGACCAGCACCCAGACGGGAATCTGCCCGTCCGCGACGAACAGCCCCAGCAGCGTGAGCAGGGACAGCTTGTCGGCGATGGGATCGAGCAGCTTGCCCAGCGAGGTAATCTGGTTGCACTTGCGCGCGATAAGCCCGTCGACCGCGTCGGTCAGCATGGCAATCAGGTAGCTGACCAGCGCGCCCAGCGTATTGCCCTTGCGATAGTAGACAACCACGACAGGCAGCAGGCATATGCGCAGGATCGTCAGCGCATTCGGGATGTTGATGACCTTTTCTTTGCGGATCTGCTCCACAGTCCTTCCCTTCTCTCTTCCAAAGCGGAGCGCCTCATGGCGGCTGCTCCGCCAAACCCTCGGATGCTCAAGCCTGCATCAGCGCCTCGCGCTGCTGGGCTGCGGCCTCGCTGTCGAGGTAATCGTCATAGCTCTCGCGGCGGTCCACCAGGCCGCCCGGCAGAAGCTCCATGATGCGGTTGGCCACGGTCTGGATACACTCATGATCCTGTGTGGCGAAGAGCATGGAACCGGTATACTCGATCATGCCCTTGTTCAGCGCGGTGATGGACTCCAGATCCAGGTGGTTGGTCGGCTCGTCGAGCACCAGCACGTTCGCGCCGGAGAGCATCATGCGCGCCAGCATGCAGCGCACCTTCTCTCCGCCGGAGAGCACCTTGGCCTTCTTGAGCGCGTCCTCGCCGGAGAAGAGCATGCGTCCCAGCCAGCCGCGGATGTCGCTCTCATACTGGCTCTGGGAGAACTGGCGCAGCCAGTCGATCAGATTATACTCGCAGTGATCAAAGTATGCGCTGTTGTCCTTGGGGAAATAGCTCTGCGTCGTGGTGACGCCCCACTTGAAGCTGCCCTCGTCCGGCTCCAGCTCGCCCATGAGGATCTGGAACAGCGTGGTACGCGCCAGCTCGTCCGTGCCGACAAAGGCGACCTTGTCGCCCGGGGTCAGCACGAAGGAGATGTTGTTGAGCACCTTGCGCCCGTTCACCGTCTTGGAGAGGTTGGTCACCGTCAGCAGATCGTTGCCGATCTCGCGGTCCGGCTTCCAGGAGACGTACGGATAGCGCCGGGAGGACGGGGTGAAGTTCTCCATCTGCAGGTTGTCCAGCAGCTTCTTGCGGCTGGTCGCCTGCTTGTGCTTGCTGGCATTGGCCGAGAAGCGCTGGATGAATGCCTGCAGCTCCTTGATTTTCTGCTCGTTCTTCTTGTTGAGATCCTTCTGCTGGCGGGCGGCCATCTGGGTGTACTCGTACCAGAAGTCGTAGTTGCCCACATACATCTGAATCTTGCCGAAGTCGATGTCGCAGATGTGCGTGCAGACCTTGTTGAGGAAGTGGCGGTCGTGGCTGACGACGATCACCGTGTTGGGGAAGTCCAGCAGGAAGTTCTCCAGCCAGCGCACGGACTGGATGTCCAGGTAGTTGGTCGGCTCGTCCAGCAGCAGAATGTCCGGGCTGCCAAAGAGCGCCTGTGCCAGCAGCACCTTGACCTTCTGGCTGCCGTCCAGCTCCTTCATCAGGCAATGCTCCAGCTCCAGGCCGATGCCCAGGCCCGTGAGGATCATCTCGGCATTGCTCTCGGCATTCCAGCCGTCCAGCTCGGCAAACTCGCCCTCCAGCACGCTGGCGCGCTCGCCGTCGGCGTCGGTGAAATCGGCCTTGGCGTAAAGCTCGTCCTTCTCCTTCATGATCTCATAGAGCCGCTTATGGCCCATGATGACCGTGGTGAGGACCTCGTATTCGTCGAATTCGAAATGGTTCTGCCTGAGAACGGCCATGCGCTCGCCCGGGGTGATGACCACCTCGCCGGTGGTCGGCTCCAGCTCGCCGGAAAGCACCTTGAGGAACGTGGACTTGCCCGTGCCGTTGGCGCCGATGATGCCATAGCAGTTGCCGGCGGTAAACTTGATGTTGACGTTCTTGAAGAGCGGCTTGCCGCTGTAAGAGAGCGAAATGTTCTGGGTTGCGATCATGGCTTGCGGTTCTCCTTTTTTCTGCTTGACCATTCTATTCTAATACATACCAGCGCATATTATCGCACAAAAAAACAGTTCCTTCAACCCCCTTTATCGGAAAATCTTCGGAGCTGTCTCTGTGGAGATTGGGCAAAGCCGCGCCGCCCGCAATCACAGGCCGCGGATTGCCTCCATCACGCGGCAAACGAGTGCCACGCGCTGAAACGGCGTCATGATGTAGTAGCCGTCCACAAACGGCGCAATGCGCGCGGCGGCCTGAGCGCACAGGCGAACGGCCAGCGCTTCGCCCTGCGCGCGATCCAGTCCCGCGTAGGCGCCCGCCACGGCGTCGTCCATGGCGATGCCCGCCACCTCGCTGCGCAGAAAGCAGGCGTTTTTGTGGCTGACCACCGGGAACAGCCCGCCGATGATGCGCCCGGAAAGCGTTTCCCTTGCGCGCTCGACATTGCGTGCAGCGCGCTCGCTGAGGACCGGCTGGGTCAGGAACGCCTCGATGCCGCAGCTTTCCTTGTCCCGGGCGCGCTCCAGCTCACTGTCAAAGCTTACCGCGTTGACGTTGAGCGCGCCGCACAGGAAGAACGGCGCCGTCTCCCCGCTGTCGGACAGGCTGCGCACAAAGCGCGCCAGCACGCGCGAATTGAACTGGAACACGCTCTTGACGCTGCCCCGGTCGCTGGTGGGCACGGGGTCGCCTGTGACAGCCAGCACGTTGTGCACGCCCTCCATCGACAGCCCCAGCAGCAGCGCCTTGGTCGCGTTCACGTTGCGGTCGCGGCAGGTCATGTGCGGCAGCGCCTCGATGCCCATCTCCCGCCGCAGCTTGCAGGCCAGCAGGCTCGAATCCATCCTGGCCCGGCCAATCGGACAATCTGCGATGGTGATCGCGTCCGCGCCGGCGTCGGCCAGCGCGCGCGCGCCGGACAAGAATGCGTCTATGCCGGAATCACGCGGCGGATCCAGCTCCACCAGCAGCACGCGCTCCCCGCGCTCCAGCCTGCTGCGGATGCGGCTCGTGCCCGCGGGCACGCCGCCTGGCCGCTTCTCCGTCGCCCTCACAGCGCCTGCGCCGGCGCTTCGCAGCTGCCTGGCCACCTGCGCGATGTGCTCCGGTGTCGTGCCGCAGCAGCCGCCGACAAGCCGCGCGCCGAGCAAGGCGCACGCGCTCACCTGCTGGGCATAGTACGCGGGGTCGCTGTCGTAATAGGTGCGCCCATCCACCACATGCGGGTATCCGGCGTTGGGCATGGCCAGCAGCAGCTTTTTCGGCTGCGCAATTTCGCCCAGCAGGCGGCGCATGTGATAAGCGCCGCACACGCAGTTGAGCCCCACCGCGTCGATTTCGGCGCACGCATCCATCCGCGCAATCAGCGCGGCGGCGCACTCGCCCGAACGGGTAAAGCCGTCCGGGTCGGCGGCAAAGGATACCGCAATAAACGCACGCGGCTCGTGAGCGCGGATGTATGCCGCCGCCTCGCACAGCCCGTCCGCCGAGGGCATCGTCTCCATCAGATAGCAACGCACGCCCAGGCTGAGGAACAGCTTCGCCATGCGGATGTAGGCCGCCGCGGCGTCCTCCCCGGCAGGGGCCGGCCCGATGTCCGCAAAGACAGTCGCCCGCTCCCGCGCTGCCCGGCGCGCGATATCCACAGCCGCCGTCACCACGGCGCGCTGCTCCTGCGCGCTTTGCACGGCCAGCCCCACATGCGCGGCGAACGTGTTGGTCTTGATCGCCTGGCAGCCCGCGGCCAGATACGCCTCATGCAGCGCAAGCACGCGCTCCGGGGCCGTCAGGCACGCGCGCTCCACGGGGCCGTCCGGCCAGCCGGGCAGGGATTTGGCGTAGGTGCCAGTCGCGCCGTCAAACAACAGCGTGCCCGTCCGAAGGATCTCCCGCAGCTCGTCCATGCTCATTCCTCCGTATCCGCCAGGATCGCCCGGGCGATGTCCGCCGTCTGCTTGGCGTCCCTGGCATAGTAATCCGCGTCGATGGCGCGCGCATAGTCCGGCGTGAGCACCGCACCGCCGACGATCACCGGCGCGTCCACCCCGGCAGCGCGCAGGCATTCGATTGTCCTGCGCATGCCGGGCACGGTGGTGGTCATCAGCGCGGACAGCCCGACAATCCTTGCCCCCAGGCGTGCAGCCTCCTGCGCAACGCGCTCCGCCTTCACGTCGCGCCCCAGATCGATGACGCGGAAGCCGTAGTTTTCCAGCACCGTGCGCACGATGTTCTTGCCGATGTCGTGGATGTCGCCCTCGACGGTCGCCAGCACGATCGGCCCCTTGCCCTCGCCCCGCGCGCCGGTCTTCTCGATCGCCCTGCGCACGGCGTCAAACGCCGCGCCCGATGCGCTGGCGGCGTTCATCAGCTGCGGCAGGAAGATCTCCTGCTTCTCGTAGCGCGTACCGACGGCGTCCAGCGCCGGGATCAGCCGTGTTTCCACCAGCTCCAGCGGCTCCATGCGCTCCAGCAGCGCCTCGGCGCACGCCGCGGCCTCAGCCTGCATGCCCCGCGCAATGGCATCCTCGAGGGTGATTTCCGCAGCGGATCGCAGCTGCATCTGCGGCGCGTCCGGCTGCTTCGCATGCCGCTCGATGTAGGCCGCGCAGGCGGCATCCTCGCCGCTGAGCACGCGGCAGGCGGCTACCGTGTCCATCATCTCGCGCTGGTTGGGGTTGAGAATGGGCAGCGTCAGCCCCGCCGCAATCGCCTGCGAAAGGAACGTCTGCGTGACCTGCTGGCGCGCAGGCAGGCCAAAGGAGATGTTCGACACGCCCAGCACGGTCTCCAGCCCCAGCTCCTCGCGCACCATGCGCACCGCGCGCAGTGTCTGCGCTGCCTGCTCCTGCTGGGCGGAAACCGTCAGCGTCAGACAGTCGACGGCGATGTCGTCCCGCGCGATGCCCTGCGCCGTCGCTTCGTCCACGATCCGCCGCGCCAGCACCAGGCGCTCCTGCGCCGTCTCGGGCAGACCGCCCTCGCCGAGCGTCAGCGCGACCAGCGCCGCACCGTATTTCCGGGCCAGCGGCAGCACCTGCGAAAGCGACGAAGGCGAGGCATTCACGCTGTTAATCAGGCACTTGCCCGGCGCGGCGCGCAGCCCGGCCTCGATGGCCGCAGGATTGGAGGAATCGATCTGCAGCGGCAGCGACACCGCGCCCGAGATCGCCGTGACGGCGCGTCGCATCAGCTCCGGCTCGTCGATGCCCGGCAGGCCGACGTTCACATCCAGGATCTCAGCGCCGGCCTCCTCCTGCTCGATGGCCTGCGCGACGATGTAGCCCATGTCGCCCTCGCGCAGCGCCTGCTGGAAGCGCTTCTTGCCCGTGGGGTTGATGCGCTCGCCAATCACATGCACCCGCCCGCCGAACGCGCAGACCTCGCTGGCCGAGCAGATGCCGTGCACGGTCTTGCCCGCCCAGCGCGCGCTTTTCCCAGCCAGGCGCGCGCTCAGCGCCGAGATGAATTCCGGCGTCGTGCCGCAGCAGCCGCCCACATATACCGCGCCAAGCGATATCAGCGCGGCGCACGCTTCGGCAAACGCCTCCGGCGTCGTGTGGTACGCGCCGGTATCCGGGTCGGGCAGACCTGCATTCGGCTTGAGAATGAGCGGCAGATCCGTCGCCGTGCGCATCCGCCGCAGGATCGGCGCGACCTCGACCGGCCCCAGCGAGCAATTGACGCCTACCGCAGTCACGCCCAGCGCGCTGAGCGACATGGCGGCGCACTCTGCGCTGACGCCCAGGAACGTCCGGCCCGACTGCTCGAACGTCATCGACGCGAACACCGGCAGATCACAGCATTCCTTCGCCGCCAGCACGCCCGCGCGCAGCTCGTTCAGATCGGAAAACGTCTCAAAAAAGACCGCCTGCGCCCCGGCTGAGACGCCCGCGCGGATCATCTGCGCGAACAGAGCGTACGCCTCGTCAAAGGACAGCGTGCCCAGCGGCTCGAGCAGCTCGCCGATCGGGCCAACATCCAGCGCCACCCGCGCCTGTGTCCCTGCGCACGCGCGGCACGCCGCCGCCACCGAGGCCTGCACCACCTGCTCCACGGAAAAGCCCGTGCCCGCCAGCTTGTGCGCGTTCGCGCAGAAAGTGTTGGCCAGCAGCAGCTGCGTGCCCGCCCGAATATACTGGCGCTGGATATCCTCCACGACCTCCGGCGCCGTCACGGACAGCGTTTCCGGCCTGTCGCCCAGCTTCAGCCCGGCGCGCTGGAGCATGGTGCCCATGGCGCCGTCCAGCATGATGATTCTCTGTTCCATCATGGCATGTCCCCCTGTTTCTCATTCCCCGGTCTGCGCAGCGCGCAGCGCGCCTTGGCCGCGCAGCCCTCGCAGCCGGACGGCCTGCGTTTTACCGGCGCATCGCTGATGCCCAGAATCGCCGTGACCGACTTGCGCGGGATCATGATCCCGTTTTGCGACACCGTCAGCCCGATTGTCCTGCCGGTGTCCAGCACCGAGCAGATCGAACGCGTCTGCTCCAGCGGCATGTCGCCGTAGCCCGGGCTGAAGCGGTCGGTCAGGAATTTCCCCTGCGCGGCCAGACCGGCGCGCAGCACGTCCTCCGCCTCGTCGCAGACGGCCTCGATCGCCGCGCTGAGCACTGCGTCCATCAGCACCGCCTCGCCGGCGGAGCGCGCCTGCGCTCGCAGCAGCAATCGCTCGCTCGCGGCGCCCAGCGTCGCCGCCATCAGCACCGCCTCGCCGCACGGCGCGAGCATCGCGCGCACATCGCTGCCCTGCGGCAGGAACCGCGTCCCGCAAAGCATGCCGCCCGGCTCCAGCGCAAAGCGCCGGGTCGCCACACGCGGCCGCACGCTCTCCCGCGCCAGGCGAATCTGCGCGCGCAGCTGATCAAGCAGCTCATCGTCCAGCGGCGTGCCGCGCCAGCCGAGGAAGTGCAGCGCCTCGCGCAGCGGAATGTCCGTCATCCTCTCCGGCATGCCATCGCCTCCTCCGCGTCGCCAGAAAACAGGCTCATCTGCTGCCGGGCAAAGAGCTGCGCGCCCAGCGGCTGCGAAAGCTCCAGCGCCGCAGCGCCGCGTGCGTGCAGCGCGCGGCTGCCAGGCATTGTGTCCAGCTCCTGCCTGGGCACGAAGACGCGCGTATATCCGCCGCGCAGGCAATCCGTCGCCCCGTGCCAGCTGCCGCCCACGCCCTCGCGCGCGGCCATCACCAGCGCCGCTCCGCCCAGCGCGTAGATGGTATGATTGCGGACAATGGCGCGCTGCGAGGAAAAGGGATCATCCGGCAGCGCATCGCAGACGAGCAGCAGCCGTCCCTCGTCCAGCGCCAGGGACAGTGCCTGCTGGCCGAGCAGCTGCGAAGCGGGCCGCGCGGGCACCAGCACCAGCGACCCGCCGAGCTGAAGAAGCCCGTCCTGCACAGCGGTATCCACGCCCTGCGCGCCCCCGCACACCAGCGTCAGCCCCTCAGCAGCCAGCGACTGCCCGACGCGGCGTGCTGCCGCCAGGGTTTCCCCCGCCACGCGTCGGCTCCCGGCGACGGCTACGGCCTGCCGCGCCAGAAGCTGCACATTGCCCCGCACGAATAGAAACTGCGGCATCTGCGCGCCCAGCGCATGCAGCCGGCGCGGCCACAGCGCGTCCTCCGGGAGGAGCACGTCATAGCCCTGCGCATGGTACGCCTCCAGGCACAGGCAAACCGCCTTGGCCCGGGAGAGCAGGCGCGCCGCGCGCGCAAGCAGCGCCTCGCTCACCCCGGGCGCAGCACGCAGCACCAGCCCGTGCAGCGCCCCGGCATCGAGCAGGCTGCGCAGCATGGGGCGGGTCAGCGGGGCGGGCAGATCGTCCGTCCACGCGGCGCGCGTGAGCAGGCACACCCGCGCGCAAAGCTGCTCCAGCTGAGCCACGGCGCTCCCCCCTTCAGCAAGAATGTGTTCATTATATCGCAAAGCGCACGCGCATGGCAAGGAGGGATTGCGCCCGCGCGCAAAATGGCGTATACTGTTGCCCACATCAATGATCCGTATGGAGGGCTTCCCATGATCACCTGCTACGAAAACGCGCGCGTCTTCACCGGCAGCGCGCAGGCTGTCGACTGCTTTGTCGTCGGTGAGGATGGCCGCTTTGCCTTCGCCGGCAGCGCGAAGGACGCACATGCCGCTTATCCGCATGCCCAGCGCATCGACCTGGGCGGGCGCTTCGTCTGCCCGGGCTTCAACGATACCCACCTGCACCTGCTGGATCTGGGCGGCGCGCTGAGCCAGGCGCAGCTGCAGGAGCACACGGACAGCCTTTCGCACCTGCTGGACGCCGTGCGCGATTTCGCCGCTCAGCACCCGGACGAGCCGTTCATCCGCGGGCGCGGCTGGAATCACGACTTCTTCACCGATGCGCGCCGCTATCCCACGCGCGACGAGCTGGACGCCGCCTGTCCCGACCGTCCCTGCCTGATCACGCGCGCCTGCGGGCATGTTGCCGTCGCCAACAGCCGGGCGCTGGCGCTGTGCGGGATCGACAGGCATGCGCCGGAGGTCGGCGGCGGTCTTGTGGCGACGGACGGGAACGGCAGACCCAACGGCGTGCTGGAGGAAAACGCGATCAATCTGGTCTCCCAGCACATTCCCGTGCCCGACCGCGCCGGCATCAAGGCGCGATTGCTGCGCGCGATGCAGACGGTGAACGGCTACGGCATCACCTCCGTGCACAGCGACGACCTGAATACGCTGAGCGTGCCCTTTGAGGAGGTCATCGCCGCCTACCAGGAGCTGGAGCACGAGGGCCGCATGACCGTGCGCGTGACGCAGCAGTCCCAGCTGCCCGAGCCTGCGCTGCTCGAGCGCTTCCTCTCCGCCGGATACAAGACCGGATGGGGCGACGAGTGGTACCGCATCGGGCCGCTCAAGCTGATCACAGACGGCTCGCTCGGCGCAAGGACGGCGCTGCTGCGCGCGCCCTATGCCGACGCGCCGGACACGGCGGGCACCGCGCTCTTCGAGCCGGACGTGCTGGACGCCCTTGTACTGCGCGCTCACCGCGCCGGCATGCAGATCGCCGCGCACGCCATCGGCGACCGCGCCGCCGAGCAGGTGCTTGACGCCATTGAGCGTGCGCAGGGCGCCTGCCCGCGCTCAAACGCCCGACACGGCATCGTACACGCGCAGGTACTGGATGAAGCGCAGGCCGCGCGGATGGGCCGCCTCGGCATGCACGCCTACATCCAGCCGATCTTTCTGGATTACGACACGCAGATCGTCTTCCTGCGGCTCGGTGAGCGCGCGCTTCACGCCTATCCCGCCGCGTCGCTGCGCAGATACGGCGTGACCTTCTCCGGTGGGTCGGACTGCCCGGTGGAGCCGGCGAACGTGCTGCGCGGCATTCAGTGCGCTGTCACGCGCATGCCGGTCACCCATCCTGCGGACGCGCCCTATCTGCCGCACGAGGCGCTCTCCCTGCACGACGCGCTGCTGTGTTTCACTGCCGGCGGCGCCTATGCCAGCTTCGAGGAGCACAGCAAGGGACGCATCGCGCCGGGGCTGCTGGCCGATTTTACCGTGCTGGGCATCGATCCGTTCGAAACCGATCCCAGATGGCTGAACCGAATCCCGGTCTGCGGCGTCTATGTGGGCGGAAAGCAGGTTCGCTGAATCAAAAAAGACCGATAGTCTTTTCTGACCATTGGTCTTTTTTGATTCAAATTAATCGTACAGCAGCAGGATATTCGCCGGTGCGATGCCAAACTCCGCCGGGAAGGGCGTCGCCCTGCGATCCTTGGGCACGCGCCACCAGACGTTGGGCGTTCCCTCCCGCTGCCCGGCGTAGCGGAAGGCCACGATCCACTCGAACGGCTCCTCCATGTCCGAAACAAATTCCACCGGATAGCGATTCTGTGCCGCCCGGCTGTTGAAGTAATGCGCGCGGATGCCGATGGCGCACAGCTCATCGCGTACGGGCTGCGCCGTCGTCAGCTCGATGCCCCAGTCCGGCACACGCACGGCATACTCGCCCGCTTTCTGCGCGGGCACGATGTTCTTGCAGCCCGTCAGCCGCGCGGCGCAGACGCTGCCCGGATCGGCGAACAGCGCCTTGGTCTCCTTCAGCGCGCGCATCCGCCCGCCCTCCATCACCGCGATTCTGCCGCAGAGATGATAGGCCTCGTCGCGGCTGTGCGTCACCATCAGCACATCCCGGTCAAACGAGGCCAGCAATCCGCGCAGCTGCCACTGCAGCTGATCGCGCAGGTGGCTGTCCAGCGCGGAGAACGGCTCGTCGAGCATCAGCAGCTTCGGCTCGCTGACAAGGATTCTGGCCAGCGCCACGCGCTGCGCCTGCCCGCCGGAGAGCTGATGCGGACGATGCCCGGCCACCTCCTCCAGATGCAGGAGTGAGAGCATCTCGTTCAGCCTGCGCTCGCGCGTCTGCCTGTCGCCCTTCCTGCGCATGCCGCACAGGATGTTCTGGCGGACGGTCATGTTTGGAAAGAGCGCGTAATTCTGAAAGAGATAGCCCACGCCGCGCTGCTGAGGCGGCAGATTGATCCCGCGCTGCGAATCGAACAGCGTCACGCCGTCCAGCACTATGCGGCCACGATCCGGGCGCTCGATGCCTGCGATGCACTTGAGCGTCATGCTCTTGCCGCAGCCGGACGCGCCCAGCAGTCCCAGGATGCCGCCGTCCGTCTCAAACTGCACGTCCAGCGCAAAGTCTCCCAGGCGCTTTTGAATCTCCACCGTCAGGCTCATCGTCTCACCGCCTTCTTCTGCCTGTCCTCCAGCATGTTGACGATGACCAGCACCACCGTGCTGATGGCCAGATTGACCATCACCCAGAACATTGCGCCTGCCTCGTCGTTCGTGCGCCAGAGCTGATAGACCGTGGTAGCGATGGTGGCCGTTCTGCCGGGGGTGTAGCCGATGAGCATGCTCGTGGCGCCGTACTCGCCCAGCGCGCGCGCGAAGGCCAGCACCGTGCCCGCCAGAATCCCCTGACGGCACGCCGGCATGCGGATGCGCCAGAAGATATAGGTGTTGGACAGGCCCAGCGTCTGCCCGGCGTAGGTCAGCGTTTCGTCGAAGCTCTCAAACGCGCCGCGAGCTGTGCGGTACATCAGCGGAAACGAGACGACCAGCGCCGCCAGGATGCCGCCGTACCACGTCATCACAAACTTGACGCCTGCCTGCGCCAGCAGCATGCCCAGCGGACGGCGCACGCCGAAGAGCAGAATCAGGAAATAGCCGCAGACCGTCGGCGGCAGCACCATCGGCAGCGTCAGCACCACGTCGAGCACGCCCTTCACGGCGCGGGGCAGCCTGCTGGCGTAGTACGCCGCGAAGATGCCCAGGAAAAACACCAGCACACAGCTGATGGCCGCGATGCGCAGCGAATTGAAAAGCGGATACCAGTCCATTCCTTCCTCCCTCATGCAAGGAAACCGGCAGGGTGCGCCTGCCGGCTTATCTGTTGATCCAACGCTTTTGTCCGGCATCCGCCGCGTCACTCAGCCGGGGAGAAGCCCACGCTGGCGAACACCTGCATCGCTTCCTCACCCTGCAGATAGGCAAGGAACGCCTTGGCCGCCTCGGCCTGCGCGCTCTCGCGCATCACGGCGGCAGGATAGATCACCTGGCCGCACATCTGTGCAGTCGCGCTGTCGACAACCTGCAGCCCCGCGCTGAACGCATCTGTGGCATACACCACGCCGCAGTCGACACTCGCCTCGGCAACCTGGGTGGTGACCTCCTTGACGTTGGTGCCGTAGGTCAGCGTGCCCGCGGAGGCCAGCGCCGCCTCGTCCAGGCCGTAGTACGCGAGGATCTTCTGCGTGTACTGGCCGACCGGGACATCGCTGTTGCCCATCGCCATGAACACGTCGCCCGCGGCCAGAAGCCCGGCAAGCTGCTCAAAGCCTTCGATGCCCTTGGGATTGCCCTCCGGCACGGCCAGCGTGACCTTGTTTTCCAGCAGGTTGATGCGCGTGCCCTCCAGCACGAAGTCCAGCCCATCCTTGTTGACGGCAGGATCCGCCGTGATGTCGAGCTGGTTCATCTGCTTCTGTCCGGCGGAGATGAACAGGTCGCACACCGCGCCCTCCTCGATCTGCGTCTTGAGCGTGCCGGAGGAATCGAAGTTGAAGGTGAGGGTGACATCCGGATGGGCGGCCTCGTATAGTGCGCCGATCTCGGTCAGGGTTTCGGTCATGGACGCCGCGGCGAACACGACCAGCTCCGTCTGCGCCAGGCCGGCGCAGGCCGTGCAGACCGCCAGGGCGGCCAGCACAAGGGCTACGAGTTTCTTCATGGGGTACGCTCCTTCTTCCCGTCTTTCAGGGAAAGATGTATTTGCAAAAGGCGTGGGTTTACACGCCGATTACACCCCTGTCCAAATGGTTACTTCCGGGCGCAGTCCTGCACCTCGTTGCGCAGCAGGCCCATTGCGTGCGGGATGGCGTCCATGAACACATCCATGCTCTCCATGCAGGCCTTCGGGCTGCCGGGCAGGTTGATGATCAGGGTTTTGCCGCGGATGACGCTTGTCCCGCGGGAGAGCATCGCGTGCTTGGTGATGCGAAGGCTTTCCGCGCGGATCGCCTCGGCAATGCCGGGCGCCAGACGCGTGGCGACGGCAAGCGTCGCCTCCGGCGTGGTATCGCGCGGGGAAAAGCCCGTTCCGCCTGTGGTCAGAATCAGATCGAGCTGGCGCTGATCGCAAAGCCGGATGAGCGCAGCCTTGAGCGCAGCCTGCTCGTCGGCCAGCAGCAGCTGCTCCACGACCTCGTAGCCCGCTGCGCGCAGACGCTCGGCAATCGCGGGGCCACTCTTGTCCTCGCGTTCGCCGCGCGCGCCCTTGTCCGACAGGGTGATCACCGCCGCCTGCCAGGGGCGCGGCTTCGTGCGCGGCTGGATGGTCATCTCGTCGCCGACGTGAATGGCGCCCGGCTCGAGCACGCGGGCAAACACGCCCTCGCGCGGCATGATGCAGTCGCCCATCTTTTTATAGATCTCGCAGTGGCTATGACACTCCTTGCCGATTTGCGTCATCTCCAGCAGCACGTCGCCGCAGCGCAGCAGCGTGCCCACCGGCAGCGCGCGGAA
>JBJEYK010000348.1:0-2770 GCA_051886775.1 Candidatus Ventricola sp.
AGCTTCGCGTGGAGGCGGATTTCCGCGCGCCCTGCTTTTTGCTGACAGCGCGCTGCATATTCTCCGCGACGCCAGGCGATATTATGTTCGCGGTGCTCAAAACCGCGCTGAAAAAGAGCAGGAGAGAGGGATTCGGGTGGAAAAGCATCCCATTGAGAGCCTGATGGGCACGTCCATGGAGAGCATCCGCGAGATGGTGGACGTCAATACGGTGGTCGGCGATCCTGTGCAGACGCAGGACGGCTCGACAATCATTCCGATTTCGAAGGTGTCGTTCGGCTTTGTGGCGGGCGGCGGGCAGTATGCCGGCGGCTTTGTGCAGCCCCCGCAGGAGGATATGCCCTTCGCCGGCGGCGCGGGCGCGGGCGTATCCGTGCAGCCGATGGGCTTTCTGGTGTGCTCGCCGGGCGGCGTGCGTCTGCTCAGCGCCAGCTGCGCCTCGCCCATGGAGCGCATGGTGGAGATGATTCCGCAGGCGCTGGAGGGTCTTCGCCGCATGGGCGAGGAGGACGAGCCGGAGCGGCCCGCCGCGCGTGTGCGGGCGGCATATCAGGAATAATCGCACATTCCTTCGCGGGCGCTGCCCGCGTTTTGCATGTCGCACGCCGGTCCTTCGCGCCTCATAGGATGCCATGGGGAGCTGTCGCCGCCGGGACAGGGCGAAATGGTTGAAATCCCCGCGCACTTTTCGGCAAAATAAGGCATATTTTGCGGGCTGGGTCGAATTGGGCTTGACTTTGCTCCGTTCTTTCTTTAGAATTGTATCTGTTCGCTATTTACAGCAATGGGCTGAGAATCAAGCAAAATCGGAGGGCTTCCGAATGGGCATCAAAGTGGCGAAATTTGGCGGGAGTTCGCTGGCCGGCGCCGCGCAGTTTCAGAAGGTCAGGGATATCCTGCTTGCGGATGAGGACCGGCGCATCGTCGTGCCGAGCGCGCCCGGCAAGCGCTCCGCCACGGATATCAAGGTGACGGATCTGTTCTATACCTGCAACCGCCTGGCCGCTGCCGGCAAGGATATTCAGGATACGTTCGCGCAGATCGCGCAGCGCTACCACGGCATCGCCGGGGAGCTGGGGCTGTCCGTCGATCTGAACGCGCATCTGGCCGACGTGCAAAAGCACATCCAGCTCGGCGCGGGCGCGGACTACGCGGCCAGCCGCGGCGAATACCTCAACGGCATTCTGCTGGCGGCTTACATGGGCTGGGATTTCATCGACCCGCAGACGTGCATCTTCTTTGACGAGGAGGGCCGTCTGGACAGCGCAAGGACGCAGGCGGCGCTCGGCGCGGAGCTTGCCCGCCACGAGCATGCCGTCGTGCCGGGCTTCTATGGCTGCGATACGCACGGCAATGTGAAGACGTTCTCCCGCGGCGGCAGCGACATCACCGGCGCGATCGTCGCGCGCGCGGCCAACGCCGACCTCTACGAAAACTGGACGGACGTCTCCGGCTGCCTGATGGCCGACCCGCGCATCGTGCGCAACCCCGAGCCGATCCGCTATGTGACCTATCGCGAGCTGCGCGAGCTGTCGTACATGGGCGCGAGCGTGCTGCATGAGGACGCGATCTTCCCGGTGCGCATCGCGGGCATCCCCACCAACATCCGCAATACCAACCGCCCGGAGGAGCCGGGCACGATCATCGGCTACGAGGCCGAGGATTACGACAGCGAGTATATGATCACCGGCATCGCGGGCCGCAAGGACTTCGCCATCATCAACGTCGAAAAGGCGATGATGAACGCGGAGCTGGGCTTTGGCCGCCGCGTGCTCCAGGCGATCGAGGAGGAGGGCATCTCCTTCGAGCACATGCCCTCCGGCATCGATACCATGTGCGTCGTCGTCTCCGAGGACGCCATCGAGGGCAAGAAGGAGCGCCTGGTGCAGCGCATCCACGAGCTGTGCCAGCCCGATTCGGTGGAGATTCACTCCGGCCTGGCGCTGATTGCCACCGTGGGCCGGGGCATGGTGCGCTCCAAGGGCACGTCCGCCCGGCTGTTCAACGCGCTGATGAAGGCCGGCGTCAACGTCCGGCTGATCGATCAGGGCTCCAGCGAGCTGAATATCATCGTCGGCGTGGATAACCTCGATTTCGAGGTGGCCGTCCGCGCGATCTACCGTGCATTTGTCGTCAAGGAGGACGCGCGCTGGTAAGAGATCGATGCTTCCGGCAGGCTCCCGTTGTGCGCGGGGGCCTGCTTTTATTTGTGACGCTATCGTACAAGGCGTGCGAATTTGTCCGACAAAATCGCTTTGGGCAGAATCTGTTATTGACATGTCGTGTCAAACAGTGTACGATATCTTCAGGCCTGTCCGACCGCGCGGCTGTGCACGGCGGCATGGGCTTGTATGCGTATATTTTGAGACGGGGCGTTGCTCCGCCGATAAATATAGAAATCTAAAGGAGGTTGTTTTTCTATGAAGAAGCTTCTGTCGGTGCTTCTGACGCTCTGCCTGCTGTTTGCAGTGGGCGCTGCCTCTGCGGAGGATGCGGGCATCGAGAAGGGCACCATCGTCTACGGCAGCAGCACCGAGCTTTCCGGTGACTGGGGCCGCGAGATGTGGACCAACAACGCCGCGGACAAGATGGTTCGCGAGCTGATGGATGATTACAGCACGGTCGTCTCCAACCAGGGCGGCGAGTTCGTGGTCAATCCCACGATCGTCAAGGAGATGAGCTCCGTCATCAATGAGGACGGCACCAAGACCTTCATCGTGACCATCAACGAGGGCCTGGTGTACAACAACGGCGAGCCGATCACCGCGAA
>JBJEYK010000349.1:0-13583 GCA_051886775.1 Candidatus Ventricola sp.
CGCCCCCCCCAACCCCAACGCCCACGCCGACGCCGACGCCTACCCCGACGCCGACGCCCACGCCGACGCCTTCTCCGACTCCCTCTCCGACGCCGTATACGCCCAGTCGGGCAAGCGCCTCGGAGAGCAGTGATCCGTCTCTGGTGATCAAGGAGAGCCGCATTGAGGTGAATCAGGAGACGGTCGATCCCGCGACGGGCTATGCGCGCAGCGGGAAGGTCAGCATGGGCGATCCGCAGAAGTATACCGCTCAGGGCGGCCCGCTGACGTTCCGCGGCGGCCCGCTCCGCCAGAACGCCGCCTATGGCACGGTGGAGACGGATACCCAGCAGCTCAAGGTGGTGCGCGGCATCCGCACCACAGTGCTCGATCAGAACAATACGGGCTTTAGCTTTGGCAGCCAGCCGCTGATCGTCAAATGGTACAAGAACATCCGCGAGATGATGAACATCAACGAGGAATACCGTACCAAGACGGCGATGCGCGAGGTGATCTGCCCCGCCAACGATGGCCGCATCTACTTCATCGATCTGGACACGCAGCTGTACAGCCGCGCCCCGATCGAAATCGGCTTCCCGATGAGCGTGACGGCCAGCGTGAATCCCTATGGCTATCCGCTGCTGTACGTTGGTCAGTCTGACAATACGGTGGGCGGCTACACGGGCATCAGCGGTATGCGCATCTACAATCTCATCGATCAGAGCATGATTGGCTTCCTGCCCAGTCTCAATCCGGTTGAATATGCCGAGAATCTGGGCGTTCTGACCTCCGCGCTGGTGGAGGCCGGGTCGGATACGCTGATCTACGGCTCGAACAACGGCATGCTGCGCACAATCTCCATGAATACCCAGTTCGATCTGGAGACTGGCGCGCTGTCCATCGCGCCGCAGTCCGTGTCCTATGCCTACAAGACCAGCATCAAAAATGCCAAGCAGGGCATCGTGTCCAGCTCCGCAGCCTATGGCGACTATGTGTATTTCGGCGACATGGCCGGCTCGATCCAGTGCCTGGATATGAACACCATGCAGCCCGTCTGGGCGATCGACATGGGCGACAGCATCGTGGGCGCGCTTTCGCTGGAGATCGAGGCGGACGGCCAGGTCAGCCTGTATGCCGGCAACGTGATCAACAAGCGCCAGAAGAGCTCTACGGTGCGCCTGGTGAAGCTCAATGCGCTCACCGGCGAGATCCTCTGGGAGGGCCCGCAGACGATCAAGTGCAAGTATGCCAGCAAAAAGGTGAACGCGGGTCTGTATCCGGGCGCTGCCGCCTCGCCGCTTGTCGGTCAGGGCGATATCAGCGACCTGGTGATCTTCAACATCAACGATGTTGTGGATGAGCAGGGCAACGCCTACGCGGTCGTCTACGCGCTGGACAAGACCACGGGCGAGGAGGTCTGGAGCCAGCCGCTGGACGTGTCCTCCGTCTCTTCGCCGATCGCACTGTATGAGGCCGACGGCACCAGCTACATCGTCCTTGGCGACGACAACGGCACGCTGCGCCTGATGGACGGCTTCTCCGGCTCAACGATCAGCACGGTGAACCTGGGCAGCGCGATTCAGGCTTCCCCGGCGGCCTATGGCAACACCATCGTCGTGGGTACGACGGGCGGCATGCTCTACTTCGTGAACGTGGAGTAAGCCTCACAGCAGAATCAACCAGTACAGCGGATGCCGCTGCGGATTATCCGCAGCGGCATCCTTGCCTGTGGCTGGATATGAGGAGGAGACCTATGCATACCTATGTTATCGCCCTGGATCAGGGTACGACCAGCTCACGCGCGGTGATCTTCGACGAGCAGGCGCGCATCGTGGCCATGAAGAGCTACGAGTTTGAGCAGATCTATCCGCAGCCTGGATGGGTGGAGCACGACCCCGCAGCCATCCTCAATACGCAGATCGACGCGCTGCGCGAGGCCGTCCGCATCAGCGGAATCCCGATTGAGTCCATCGCGGCCATCGGCATCACCAACCAGCGCGAGACCACCATCGTCTGGGAGAAGGACACGGGGCGACCGCTGTACAATGCCATCGTGTGGCAGTGCCGGCGTACGGCGCCGATTGTCAAGCGCCTGTGCGACGAGGGGCTTGAGGAGCACATCCGTTCGGTGACGGGCCTGATTCCCGACGCCTACTTCTCCGGCACCAAGCTCAGCTGGCTGCTCGACCACCTGCACCTGCATGAGCGCGCGGAGCGCGGTGAGCTGTGCTTCGGCACGGTGGACAGCTTCCTGGCGTGGAACCTCGTCTCGGGCCGCCCGCATGTGACAGACGCAACCAACGCCAGCCGCACCATGCTCTTTGACATCCATCGCAACGAGTGGGACGACACGCTGCTGCAGGCGCTGAACATCCCGCGGGCGATCCTGCCGACGGTGGTCGATTCCTCCGGCGTGATTGGCATGCTCGATCCGGAGATTCTGGGCCGGGCGATTCCGGTGGCGGCCATCGCCGGCGATCAGCACAGCGCGCTGTTCGGGCAGGGCTGCTTTGAGCCGGGCATGATGAAGAACACCTACGGCACGGGCTGCTTCCTGCTGATGAACACGGGCAGCGCCCCGGCTGTCAGCAAGAACGGGCTGGTCTCCACGATTGCCTGGCGGCTTCACGGCCAGTGCACCTACGCGCTGGAGGGCAGTGTGTTCGTCGGCGGCGCGGCGATTCAGTGGCTGCGCGACGAGATGAAGCTCATCGAGCGCGCCTCGGAGACCGAGACCATCGCCGGCTCGCTGAAGGACAACGGCGGCGTGTACCTGGTGCCGTCGTTTACCGGCCTGGGCGCGCCGTATTGGGACATGTACAGCCGCGGCGCGATTGTCGGCCTGACGCGCGGCACGGGACGGGCGCATATCGTGCGCGCCGCGCTGGAGTCGATCGCTTATCAGTCGGCTGATCTGGTGGCGGCCATGGCCTCCGACTGTGCGCGCAAGCCGCTTGAACTGCGCGTGGACGGCGGCGCGAGCGCCAATCAGTTCCTGCTGCAGTTCCAGGCCGACATTCTGGACTGCCGTGTCGTGCGGCCTGCCGTAATCGAGACCACTGCGCTCGGCGCGGCGCTGCTGGCTGGCCTGGCCGTCGGCGTCTGGAAGGACATGGACGATATCCGGCGCGTCTGGCAGATGGATCTGGCACTCGAACCGCAGATGTGCGGGGAGGAGCGTACGCGCGTGCTGGATGGCTGGCACAAGGCAGTCGGACGCAGCATGCACTGGATCGACCCGGATAAGGCATAATCATATCGCACCCGGCAGCTTGCGCTGCCGGGCTTTTTCTGTGCTGCACGGATGCTGGAGAAGAAACCTACCGGCTGCACCACGGCCAAAGCTCTGTCAATCCTGAAGCGCCGTGCCCGAGGCCGATGCCTTGCAGAAGGATATCCATCACAAAATGGCAGAAAAAGCATTTCCTGTGAAACATCCGTGCCATCGCGTTCGTCATAGAGATGAAGCTACAAAAGCCGATGTTTCACCAAGAAGGAGGTAATGCTCAGTGAGACGACTATGGAGGAGTGTGTGGGTGCTGGTGCTGCTGGCGCTGCTTGCCGCCGGCGCGGCAGCGGATGCGCCCAGCCTGCGCGCGCGGGCCGGATATGGCGGCGTGATGCCCGACGGCCATTGGCTGCCCATCGAGGTGGAGATCGCAGCGGGCAGCGAGGCGATTGACGGCGTGCTGACGGTCGACGTATACCGCGATGTCAGCGAATACGACCGGCTGGAGCAGCCCTTGCAGGTGGCGGCAGGCGAGACGGCGCGCGTTCGCCTGTCCGTGCAGCCGATGCTCGCGCAGCGCGCCTTTGCCGTGACGCTGCTTGAGCGAGGGGAGACGGTGGCCGGCACGCAGGCGGTGTGCACCGGCAGTGTACCGGAGGATGCGCTGATTGTCGGTGTGCTGGGCGGGGACGCTGCGCTGGTGCGCGCGCTCAATACCGTCCAGAGCACGGACGCACATGGACGCGAGGAAATCATCCGCGCCATCGCGCTCGACGCGGCGTGCCTCCCGGCTACGCTCGACGAGCTGCTCGCCTTTGATGCGCTGACGGGCGACGGACTGGATGCTCTTGATGCGCAGCTTGTTGCAGCCTGGCAGGCAGAGGGCGGCGTGATCGCGGAGGAGACTGCGCCGGAAGTGGATGTGCCGGGCACCGTTGCCGTAACGCCGCAGGCGCGTGCCGAGGCGCTGCTGGCCAGCATTGCCGGACAGAAGCAGAATGCGGGGAGCGTGCAGCGCTACGGCGGCTCGAACTACACCTACGGCAGCGCGCTCAACGAAATGCAGCGCGTGAGCGCGGGGCAGAGCCTGCTGCCGATGGCGCTGCTGCTGGGCGCGTATGTGCTTATCGTCGGTATTGGATTGTACGCGCTGGCCAGGCACAGGGGATGGAGCAAGCTGCTCTGGGCGGCCATCCCGGTAACGGCGGTGCTGGCTGCGCTGGCCGTCGCCGCATTGGGCGGCCTGACGGTCTGGAATCAGCCGATTGCCGCGCAGCAGCATGTGACGGTCATCGGCGAGGATGGCAGCATCAACACGGAGGAAAGCGCGAGCGTCAGCTATGCCGGTCAGGCGCGTGTGCTGCTCACGGCGGAGGGAAATGCGCCGGTCGAGCGGAAGGCGTACACCTACTTCAGCGCATATTCGGAGCCGGGAACGCACGCTGCGCTGCACGATCGGATCATACTGGGCGACGCGCCCGCGCTGGAGCTGGCCGGAGGCGCTACCTGGCTGGGACGCAACCTGATGGTGCGCACCGACAGCGCGCCGCAGGGCACGGTGGATGCCGAGGCCTGGATGGAGGAGGATGGCCTGCACGCGGTCATCGCCAACCGGACGGATATCGACCTGGAGGACGCGGTTTTGCTCACAGATATCGGCTACACGAGGCTGGGCGATATTCCCGCCGGGGAGACGGTGCAGGCGCTGCTTGAGCGTGCCGAGGAGGTGCAGTGGAATGAGACCGGCTCGATGCTGGTGCCGCCCGATACGGCGCTGCCCTATGCGGCGAAGCTGAGCCGGGTAGTCTACTGTGCGGCGTATCCCGAAAGCCTGACAGAGGATGCCGGGCTGGATGACGCGCAGCAGCATGCGCGCGACATGCTGGAGGCCCGGCTCTCCCTGAGCATGACGGGCAGCAGCGAGCGCTTTGCCTGCGTGCTCGTCGCCAACACGCCGCAGATCGCCTGTGCGCAGCTCTATGCCGACGGAGAGGCGATCACGCGGAGCGCTTCGGAAAGCCTGCTGATCCGGCATATCCCGCTGAAGGCGACCAGCCCGGACGGCCATCTGTTCATCCCGCAGGGGGCGCTTAAGGCGCGTCATGCCACCCTCGATGAGAATGGCGTGCCCCTTATGGGCGAGGCGTATACCGCGATGTACGTCAATTCGGTGCAGGATTCGCAGTGCTTCGCCTATCAGCTTGAGCGGACGGACGGCGTGCAGGCGACGGACATCCGCATCGCGGTCAACGACAACGGTTACGGCGACTCGCTGCACTTCGAGCTGTACGATCACACGCTGGGCGATTGGGTCGAGGCGGACGGCGGACAGTATGCGCGCGTCAGCGGGGAGCAGGCGGCGCGCTGCGTAAGCCCGGGCGGCGAAATCTACCTGCGCTACGCGAATGCGGGCAGCCTGGAGGGCGGCGCGTATGTGCCTGAGATCGCCGTGGAAGGGAGGCTTGCACCATGATTCGCTGTGAAAAGCTGACCAAGCGCTACGGCAGGACGCTGGCGCTTGACGCATTTGATCTGACGATTGACGACGGAGAGCTGCACGGCTTTGTCGGCCCGAACGGCGCCGGCAAGACGACGGCCATGCGCATCCTCGCTACGCTGATGCGCCCGACGTCCGGAAGGGCGGCCATCGACGGCGTGGACGTCTGCACCCAGCCGCAGAAGGCGCGCAGGCTGGTGGGCTACATGCCGGACTTCTTCGGCGTGTACGACAACCTCAAGGCCTGGGAATACCTGGATCTTTACGCAGGCTGCGTCGCGATGGACGCCAGGACGCGCCGCAGGCGGATTGACGAGCTGCTGGAGCTGATGGCGCTGTCCGATCAGCGGGAGGCCTATGTCGACGGCCTGTCCCGCGGGATGAAGCAGCGCCTGTGCCTGGCGCGGGCGATGATGCACGATCCCAGGCTGCTGATTCTCGATGAGCCGGCCTCCGGCATGGATCCGCGCGCCAGGGCGCAGATGCGCGACATCCTCAGGGAAATCGGGCGGATGGGCAAGACGGTGCTGATTTCGTCGCACATCCTGCCCGAGCTGTCCGAGCTGTGCACATCGATCACCGTCATCAGCAAGGGACGGGCGGTGTGCAGCGGCAGGGTGGGCGAGCTGGAGCAGCGGATGCACAGCACGCCGCTCACCGTCCGGTTTGAGCACGCGCCCGAGATGGACGAGAATACACGCTCGCGCGTGGCCGCACTGTGCGGCGCGTCGCTCCGATGCGTGGAGCCGTGCCTGTGGCAGCTGGAGACGCCGGATTCCCCGGCGCAGGACGGGGCGCTGCTGCGCCAGCTGATGGAGCTGGGGCTGCCGGTGTGCGGCTTTGGCCGGGAGCGTACATCGCTGGAGGATGTATTCATGGAGGTGACGCACGATGCGAAATCCGATCTTTGAGTCGTCCGCGCGCAGGCGGATGCGCACGCTCAGGACGCCGCTGGTCATCACGGCCTATTCCGGCGTGCTGCTAGCCTTTACCCTCAATTGCCTGAGCGTGTTTCTCGGCCAGGGCGTCACGGTCAGCCAGATGCGCCTGGGCACGGAGTGGTATATCTGGCTGACGGCGCTGGAATTCCTGCTGACGGTGCTCGTCGCACCGGCGCTGAGCGCGGGCAGCATCGCAGGCGAGCGGGAGCGGCAGACGCTTGACCTGCTGCTGGTCACGGGCGTGGGCGCACGGCGGATCGTGCTGGGCAAGCTGATGGAGAGCTTCGCTTTTCTGGCGCTGCTGATCCTGTGCGGCATGCCTGTGATGGCGCTTGCCTGCGTGCTGGGCGGCGTGACCCTTGCGCAGGTGCTGATGACGACGGCCTGGCTGCTGGTGATCGCGCTGGAGGCGCTGGCCGTGGGCATGGCGGTTTCCGTGCTGTGCCGCCGGTCGCTGACGGCGATCGTCGGGGCGTATCTGGCGGTCTTCGCCCTGGGCGTCGGGGCATGGGGGCTGGCCAAGCATGGCCCGCTTGCGGCGCATTATACCCAGCAGATGCTGCGTATGCTCCCGGACATGGGCGCAGCGGCGGTGCTGCGGGGCATGCCCGCGCCGGTATTTTTCTGCCCGGCAGTCGGGCTGGTGACGATGCTCGCCCAGCAGACGGGCATCCTGCACAGCACGATGGAAAACACCCTGCGCCTGTATCACATCTATTATGCGGCGAAGGCGGCGGGCTTTGGTGCGGTGTCTGCGGTGTGCCTGCTTTCCAGCCTGCTGAGCACGGCGGTGCTCACGGCGCTGGCCATCGCGGCGCTGCATCTTCAGACGGATGGACTTCATGCGCGAAAGGGATGAGCGCGCGTGCGCTCCCGGCGGGCGGCTGTCGAAGGACGGCTGCCCGCTTCCTGCATTTTGGCAGTGTTTCGGGCGAAACGTGGCGCAATTGCACGGATATAGCAGATCAGGTGAAAATTATTCGCGCCGATCTTGCAGATTATTCAAGATTCTGACACAATCGGCAAAGTGAACCCTTGACAGCGTGTAGCAATGAGGATAAAATGATACTGCTACGATTTGAGGCGATTTGCCCCGAAGTTCGTCGAAATACCGAACTTTGATGGAGGAAGAATGACCATGTACGAGATTCCTGTGACCCTGACGCAGTGCCCCAAGAAAAAGCCGGAGGATGAATCCAAGCTCGGCTTTGGCAAGATCTTTACGGATCATATGTTCATCATGGACTATGAGGTTGGCCGCGGCTGGTATGACGCGCGCGTTGTGCCGTACGGCCCGTTTGTGATGGATCCCGCCTGCACGGTGCTGCATTATGCGCAGGAGATTTTTGAGGGCATGAAGTGCTATCGCCGCAAGGATGGCGGTCTCCAGCTCTTCCGCCCGCGCGACAATTTTGCGCGCATGAACCGCTCTGCCGCCCGCATGGGCATGCCTGCGCTGGATGTGGAGCAGGCGCTCGCCGGCCTGATCGCCCTGATCAAGACCGATGCGGACTGGGTGCCGTCCGCGCCGGGCACCTCGCTGTATATCCGCCCGACGATGATCGCCACCGACGTCATGCTCGGCGTGCACGCTTCGCATACCTATCGCTTCTTCATCATCTGCTCGCCTTCCGGCGCGTACTACCCCAAGGGGCTGGCGCCTGTGGGCATCTATGTGGAGCCGGAGCTGGTGCGCGCGGTCAAGGGCGGCGTCGGCTTCACCAAGACCGGCGGCAACTACGCTGCCTCCATCCTCGCCGGCGCGCTGGCCGAGGAGAAGGGCTACGAGCAGGTGCTCTGGCTCGACGGCAAGGAGAATAAGTACATCGAGGAAGTCGGCTCCATGAACATGTTCTTCAAGTTCAAGGACGCCCTGGTCACGCCGCCGCTGCTCGGCTCCATCCTGGGCGGCATCACGCGCGACTCCATCATCAAGCTGGCCGGGCACATGGGCGTGCCGGTTGACGAGCGCCGCATCACCGTGCAGGACGTGTTCGACGCGGCGGAGAAGGGCGACCTGGAGGAGGCCTTCGGCTCCGGCACGGCGGCTGTGGTCTCGCCGGTGGGCCGCCTGGCCTGGAACGACAGGGAGATTCAGATCTCCGGCGGCGAGATCGGCCCGCTGACCCAGAAGTTCTACAACACGCTCACCGGCATTCAGTTTGGCGAGGTTGAGGATCCGTTCGGCTGGGTGTTGAGGATCGACTGAGCCTTGCATTGATCTTCCAAAGATAAACGCACGAAATGGCACCCATGGCAATCACGGGTGCCATTGCTATGCACGAACCACCCGGCCTAGGCCGGGCAGATCAATTCATTCTGAGGGGGATCCCATGTTCAGGCAGGAAGAAGTGTTCATCGGCGGCTGGCAGGAAAAGACGATCGAGGCGATGCAGCGCCGACGGTTCGAGCAGCGGGTTGCGCAGCTGCCGCCGCTGGGCGCCGGGCGGCTGGAGGCGCTGCCGGCGCGCGCCTTTGAGCGCAGGATTGAGCAGTGCTGGCAGGACATTGCGCGCAAGCCCATGCGCGCGCAGCAGCTTTCCGAGGTGTGGAGCAGCGTGCTGGTCAGTATCGATCGCCAGGCGGACTGCCTCTCCCAGGAGGAGCACGAGCTGGTCGAGCGGGCGCTGATCCTGGGCGGCAGCGCGCCGATCGAGGACGCGCTGGAGCTGGAGGCGGCCAGGGCGCTGTCGCTCCGCCTGTGGGCAAGCGTGGGGCTGGTGTCCGGCAGGCCGTATATTGAGCTGGAGACGCCGCTGCTGCGCCCGGTAGCGCAGGCGTTTGCCAGGCCGGAGCACGAACAGGTTCGCCGCCGCTTCGAGCACTTCAGCGCCTATCTGTCCGGAACGCTCTATCGCGTCGGCGCGCTCGACGATCGTCAGCCGCAGCAGCTGATTCTGCGCGAGGTGCTCGGTCAGGACGACGAGCTGACCACGCAGCTAGCGCGCCGTTACCTCTGGGCCAGCTTCGACTGCGTGGATTACAGCGGCGGCGTGATGCTCGTGCATCCGGCGTTGGCGGATCCGCAGCACCTGATTGCTGCCGGGCGGAGGCGGTCGGGGCTGCTGCTGCTGCCGCAGGAGAGCAGCTGCGCCGATATTCTGCCGGAGGAGGTGCCGCTGCAGCGCGAGCTGGAGTATACGCTTGCCGGCGCGCTGCGGGATGGCCAGCGGGCGCAGGACGTTGCGCGCGATATCCGCTTCCTTTGCAAGCAGGGCGCGCCGCTGTCCGCGATGGAGGACGTGCTGCAAAGCGCGCTGATCGTCTATGTGTCCGATGCCATGCGCTTTGCGCTGGCGAATATGTATTACCAGATGCCCAAGTGGATCGAATGCGCCGAGCGCACGGCGCTGCAATGAGCGGCAACGCGCTTCAATGTACTGCAATGATGGGATGAACAGGGGAGGATTGCCATGCGGTTTTTCGTGCCCGGGGAGAAGGACGGCCTGATGCTCAGCCAGCTGCTCCAGCAGATGGCGGCGGAGGTGCCGCTGTGGGCGATTCGCGAGAGCATCAGGCGTCGGGATGTGCGCATTGACGGCGCGCGCGTGGATGGCGACACCCGTGTGCATGCCGGGCAGGAGATTCGCGTCTTCTGGCCGAAGAGCGTCGTGGCCGATCGGAGGCCCAGGGCGCTGCCCGCGCCGGAGATCGTCTTCGAGGATGCGCACGTCCTGCTGATCAACAAGCCGCAGGGCATCGAGAGCCAGCACGAGGAGCAGCCGCTTGCGGGCGACACCGCGCTGACCCGCGCAAAGGCGTACCTGGAAGCTGCTGGGGAGAAAACAGACCAGCTGCATCTTTGCCACAGGCTCGACGTACAGACCGGGGGTCTGCTTTTGCTTGTCAAGGACGATGCGGCGTATGAATCCGCCATGCAGGCATTTTCGGAGCGGACCTTCCGCAAGTTTTACACCTGTCGGGTCAAGGGCTGCCCCACGCAGCGGGAGGCGGTGCTTTCGGCGTATCTGCGCAAGGATGCGCAGATTGCCCGCGTCTCGGTGACGGATCATCCCGCGCATGGCGCGCAGCCGATCACGACGGCGTACCGCGTGCTGACGGCAGAGGAGAATGCCGCGCTGGAGGTGGAGCTGATCACCGGACGCACGCATCAAATCCGCGCTCATCTGGCGCATATCGGCCATCCGATTTTGGGCGACGACAAGTATGGCGACCGCGCGCTCAATCGCAGTCTGGGGCTGCGCCGCCAGCAGCTCTGGGCGACGCGCCTGGTCTTTGGGGCGCAGGGCGCGCTGAGCTACCTGAACGGCCGGGAATTTGCCGTGCCGTGTCCCTTTCTGCCCGCAGGAGAGAGAGCATGAAGAACGTTCGATTGATCGCGCTGGACATGGACGGCACGCTCCTGCTCAGCGACCATCACACCGTGCCGCCGCGCAATATCGAGGCAATCCGCCGCGCGGCATCGCTGGGCATCCGCGTAGCCATCAATACCGGGCGCATGCTGGAGGATGCCAGCGACTTTATCCGCCGGTTCGATCTGCCATGTCTGATCATTGCGGCCAACGGCGCGCGCGCCAGCGAGGGGCCTGTGCCGGAAAGCCGGATGCTCTATCGCTGCAATCTCGAAGCGCAGGACGCGCAGCGTGCGCTGGATATCCTGATTCCGTCCGGCATGATGATCAACGGCTTTGAGGACGGTGTGGTGCATACCGCGGGCGGCGAGGAGGGCTGGAAGTATCATCTGGTGCATCGCGGCCTGATTCAGGCTCGCTATGGGGAGAAGACCCTGCGGGAGGCGGCGGATCGCGGCGTGATGAAGATTTTCGCCGTGGCCGACGGATTTGCGGGCGAGGCTGCCGATCCGCGGGTCGACGCGCTGCGCGCGCGAATCGAGCGAGAGCTGCCGCACCTCCAGGTTTCCAGCTCTGCGCCGGGCAACATCGAGATCACCTCGCCCCAAGCGGGCAAGGGGCAGACGCTGGGGCGCGTAGCTGCGCACTATGGACTGTCCCGTGAGCAGGTGATGGCGGTCGGGGATGCGGGCAACGACCTGGATATGCTCAGGTATGCGCCGCACAGCGTGGCGATGGGCAATGCGTCGGAGGACGTGAAGCGCATCTGCCGCTATGTGACGGCGGACAACAATGCCTGCGGCGTCGCGCAGGTCATCGAGCGGGTGATCGATGCTGTAATGGAAGGGGAATGCAGACATGGCTGAAGCGGTTGTTGCGCTGCGGCGCTGTCCGACCTATGCACGCGGCGACGTGCAGCAGGCGGTGGACGAGCTCTTTGCACGGTGCGGCGGGATCGAATCGATCATCCGTCCGGGCATGCGCGTGCTGGTGAAGGTCAATCTGCTGATGAAGCGCACGCCTGACCGGGCGACGACCACGCACCCCGAGGTCGCGCGCGCGGTGGTCTGCGCTGTTGCGCGCGCGGGGGGTGTGCCCATCCTGGCGGATAGCCCGGGCGGCCCGTATACGCGCGCAATGCTGGGCGGCATTTACGCCGCCAGCGGCATGCGTGCGGTTGCGGAGGAGACGGGCTGTGTGCTCAACGACGATTTTTCCACTACCACACGCTACGATGAGGCGGCGCGTGTGGCGAAGCATCTGGATCTGATCGGCATTGCTGATCAGGTTGACGCAGTGATCACTGTCGGCAAGCTCAAGACGCACGGCCTGACGACCATGACCGGCTGCGTCAAGAACCTCTTCGGCATGGTGCCGGGCACGGCCAAGGTGGAATACCACGCGCGCTATCCGAAGGTGGAGCTGTTTTCCGACATGCTGGTCGATCTGTGCGAGGCGGTGAAGCCCTGCTTTGCC
Source organism: Candidatus Ventricola sp. (assembly GCA_051886775.1). GTDB lineage: Bacteria > Bacillota > Clostridia > Christensenellales > Aristaeellaceae > Ventricola. The sequence continues at coordinate 12,436 of JBJEYK010000349.1, forward strand.
GTGCTTGACGGCATCGAGGCCATGGAGGGCGAAGGCCCCTCCGGCGGCAAGCCAAGAGGCGTCGGCGTGCTGCTGGGCAGCGTCAATCCGCACGCGGTCGACGCTGTCGCGGCGCAGGTCATCGGCCTTCACCCGGAGCAGGTGACGACGCTGGCGGCGGCTATGCGCAGGGGGCTTCTGCCGGAGATTCGCCTGTCCGGCGATGCGCTGGAGTCGGTCGCCGTGCGCGACTTCGATGTCCCGATGCGGCGCAAAGGCTGGGTGAATCTCGTCGATCGCCTGCCGCAGGCGCTGCGTCCCAGGCCGGTCTTCCGGCACATCGCGTGCGACGGCTGCGGCACCTGCCTGCGCGCGTGCCCGGCAAAGGCAATTGCTATGAACGCGCAGCGCAGGCCGCAGGTGGATGTGAAGAAATGTATCCGCTGCTACTGCTGCCAGGAGCTTTGCCCGAAGACGGACATGGAGGTGCGGCGCAATCCGCTCCTTGCGCTGCTGAAATGAGAGAAGGCAAGGGGGAGTGCGGATGTGCCTGACGCTTCTGCGGCCGACTGAGCATTACGCAGAGCAGGTGATGCAGTATAAGGAAGAAATGCTGCAAAGCCATGAGAGCCTCGACGGCTGCGCGGGGCTGGAAACGGTCAGCTCCTTTTCGGAGTGGATTGATTTTGAGAACCGGTTGAGAAAGCGATACGGCGAGGGCTATGTTCCTTCGGAGGTCTTTCTGGCTGTCAGGATGGCGGACGACGCTTTGGTGAGGATGATCGATTACCGGCATCCGCTCTCGCCGTTCCTGCGTGCGTATGGCGGCAGCATTGGCTACAGCGTGCGGCCCAACGAACGGCGAAAGGGATATGCTTCGGATATGCTCAGGCGCATGCTGCCCATCTGCCGGGAATACGGCGAGGAGCGCGTACTCGTTTGCTGCGATTCGGCCAATGAAGCGTCCAAGCGGACGATCGTGAAAAACGGCGGCATTCTGGAAAACGAGGTTCGCGACACGGTTGGGCTGTGCCAGGGCGGCATCATCCGGCGGTATTGGATCGCAATCGGCAAGGCCTGAAGCGTCTGGGCGGCAGCCCAACGCACTTGATCGCGAAGGGATCAGCAGAAAGGAAGTCTGGGTGCGAAGCGATACCTGACGGGAAATC